>JAYRVL010000179.1:0-1817 GCA_041918575.1 Anaerolineae bacterium
CGCTCTGGGCGCTATCGAGACCATTCTCACTGCCTGGCTGAGCAGTTACCTTTTGCGACCATGATCGGCAGCCATGACCAGGCGCTGCAACCACACTAGCGAATAGAAAATGTGTTCGCATGTATTGTAGCACGATTGTTCTATCTGTCAAATTACCCAAACTATCCCAAACCGCAGGCATTTATCCCAAAGCATGCGGTGCGATTGCACAAAGCCGCGCTCTTGTGCTACAATTTGACACGTTCGCCGCATCAGAGAGTATGTGATGTGACCGACAAGGAGGATTTTTGCAGAACTCAACGACATTTGCTCGCCGCCTGGTGGAACTGGTTGCGGACAAGCAGGCTGAGGATGTTGTGCTGCTGGACCTGGCAAAGGTGTCAGTGCTGGCCGATTACTTTATCATTGCGACGGCGAACTCCGAACGACAGATCAAAGCGATCACCGACTACGCCCAGGCCGAGAGCGCCAAGGACGGTCGCAAAGCCCTGCACGTGGAGGGCGATACCGATTCGGGGTGGGTGCTGCTCGACTACGGGGACGTTGTCTTGCACGTGATGTCGCCCACGCAGCGCGCTTATTACCGCCTGGAAGATCTGTGGCGCCAGGCGCCCATGCTGCTGAAGATTCAGTAGGCGCGCCTCATCGCCACACAACAAACAACCAAAGCGCGAAGACGCCAAGGACTGTTTTCTCTTGGCGTCTTCGCGTCTTCGCGTCGAAGCGTTTCTTGGTCAATCGCTCTGCAAGGCGCTCAGCAGTTGGGTGACGCTGGTGTTGCCGCCGGAGCAGATCAGCCCAATTTTGCGTCCGGCCAGGCGCTGGCGCAGGCGGTAGGCAGCGGCCAGGGGCGCTGCGCCGGCCGCTTCGGCCAGCGAATGCGCCTTTTCCACCATCCAGCGCATAGCGGTAAGGATTTCCTGGTCGCTGACCAGAACGAATTCGTCCAGATGCTGCCACAGAATGCGCTGCGGCAGCTCGAACGCGGCGCCGGTCGCCAGTCCTTCGGCCACGGTGCGATTGGGCGCCTCGATCATGGCGTGCTGCTGCCATGACAGATACGCGGCGGGCGACGCTTCTGATTGCACGCCGATGACCCGCAGCGCCGGGTTGATCGCCTTGGCGGCCAGGCACGCGCCGGCCGCGCCGCTGCCGCCGCCAATCGGCACGAGAATGGCCTCCAGCCCCGGCTCATCTTCCAACATCTCCAGCACTTCGGTGGCAACGCCGGCGATGAGCGCCGGCTCGTTGCCCGAATGGATGTAGCGATAGCCCGCGGACTGCGCCAGCTCTTCACAGTGACGCCGCGCGTCGTCGAAGCGCGCGCCGTGGAAGATCACCTCCGCGCCCATCCCCTGCATCGCAGCCACCTTGCCCGGATTGGCGCCCTCAGGCGTCACAATGCGCGCGGTCACACCAAACAACCGCGCCGCATACGCCACCGATTGGCCGTGATTGCCCGTGGATGCAGCGATGACCCCGGCCGCGCGTTCGGCCGCGCTCATCTGCGCCAACAGGTTGATGCCCCCGCGCACCTTGAACGCGCCGATCGGTTGGTAGTTCTCGTGCTTGACGTACACCGCCGCGCCGATCAGCGCATCGAGCGCAGGATAGTGGTGCAGCGGCGTGCGCGCCAGGTAAGGCCGCTGGCGCCGCTGCGCCGCCAGAATGTCCAGCAAGGTGGGAAAAAACATGGTGGGTTCCTCTGTTGAACTGAGGGCAGAGACCGGAGAACGGAGAAGCGGAGAAGCGGAGAAGCGGAGAAGCGGAGAAGCGGAGAAGCGCAAGAACTCCCTTCTTCCACTAATCCCGATATA
>JAYRVL010000180.1:0-3414 GCA_041918575.1 Anaerolineae bacterium
CAAGAATCCTGTACATCCTGTTCATCCTGTCCAAATCAGCCTGCAGGGTGAACAGTGACATCGTTGTCAAAAATACGAACGAGCCGTGAGGGTCGCAGATGTGACCGCCGCGGCTCGTTTTGCGTCTATCTGGCAAGGCATCGAAGCGAGGAGGGCGAACGAGATGGACTTGCAGGGCAAGGTGGCGTTGGTGACCGGCGGCGCGATCCGCGTGGGCAAGGCGATTGCGTTGGGGTTGGCGCAGGCGGGCGCGGATGTGGTGATCGCGTATCATTCGTCTACGGCTGAGGCGCAGGCCACGGTGGCTGAAATCAAGGCGCTGGGCGTGGCCGGCCTGGCCATTCAGACCGATGTTTCGGACGTGAACCAGGTGCAGGCGCTGGTGGCGCAAACCCAGGCCGCGTTTGGCCGCCTGGACATCGTGGTCAACAGCTCATCGCGTTTCCAAACCACGCCGGTGATGACCATCACCATCAAAGAGTGGCGCCAGGTGCTCAGCGTTCTCCTGGATGGCCCCTTTTTCCTGGCCCAGGCCGCAGCGCCGCTTATGCAGGCGCAGGGCGCGGGCGTCATCATCAACATTCTGGATCTGTCGGCCTTCGAGCCGTGGCCCAACTTCATCGCGCACAGCGTGGGTAAGAGCGGGCTGCTGGCCCTGACGCGCGGACTGGCGCTGGAACTGGCGCCGGCAATTCGCGTCAACGCGGTGGCGCCGGGCGCGGTTCTCGCCCCGCCCCACTACGGCCCGCAGAAGCTGCAGCAGGTGGCAGACCGCACGCTGCTCAAACGCTGGGGGTCCCCGCAGGACGTGGCCGATGCCGTGATCTTCCTGGCCCGCGCAGATTACATCACCGGTGAAACCATCGTCGTGGACGGCGGCGAACGATGGAGCCGCCTTCACAGAGCGAGCGATTCTCAGCCGAATTAGTAAACGAAGAACGAGGTTTGAAATTTTCCGCACTCGGTAGTAAAATCGTGACGGATGCTCTTGCCTTGTGGCACAAGAGCGGTTTTCGGGCAGTCCGCGGCATTTCGATCGTGAAGAGTGATTAAGGCTATGGGACGTTTGAGCGATAGGCGTTTGCCTTCACTGCGACCACTGCATCCGGATCATCATCTAGTCGAGCTGAAACTTGATTTGTTTCGGCGCTTGACGACCGATGTGTTGATTGACTCGCTGCGCCCTGGTCAGGCGGGATCACTCAAAACCAGCGTGGACGGCACGATTCTGGATGGTCATCATCGTCTCAAAGTGCTGCGTGAACGAGGTGTTGATGTTGATGTCTTGCCCCGTGAAGTGATTGCCAAAGGTGGTGTTTTATGAATGCGATTTATTGGCTAGACGGACCCTGGCCCGGTCGTTTGGCGATCGTTGGCCGGCCGCGCGGGGGCGACTGGCTGTCCGATGAGATCGGCCACTGGCGACGAAACGGCATCGATGTCGTTGTTTCGCTGCTTACGCCCCACGAAAGCAGCGAATTGGGACTCAGCCAGGAAGCGATCATGAGTTCGCAGCAGGGTATCCAGTTCTTGTCCCTTCCCATTCGGGATCGCGCCGTGCCGTCATCGTTTGGCGAGATGCGGACCTTCGTTGAAAGAACCGCCGCGCTGCTGTCCGAGGGCAAAACGGTCGCGATTCACTGCCGTCAGGGGATTGGGCGCTCCGCAGTTTTCGCCGCGAGTTTGTTGGTCAACGCGGGCGTCAATCTCGAGCGCGCCTTCCAGCAGATCGAGAGCGCAAGAGGCGCGGTCGTGCCAGACACGCCAGAACAGCGCCAATGGGTCGAGAAGTTTGCCGGAACGGTTCAATCCGCCCTCTCACACTACTAAATCAGCCGCCGGTCAGAATCTGCCGCGCCTGGCGTAACTGTGTCTCGACCGCGGCGGCGGCGGTGCCGCCGGGCGTGGCGCGCTGCTCCACCGAATGAGTGAAATCCCATAACGCGGCCACATCCGCGCCAAAGTCAGGCGAGATGGCCTGCAGCTCGGCCAGCGGCAGGGTGCTGAGGGTCAGGCCCAACGCCTCGGCCCGGCGCACCGCTTGCCCCACCAGGTGATGCGCCTGGCGAAAGGGCGTCCCCTGGCGCACCAGGTAATCGGCCAGGTCGGTCGCCAGCATGTCGCTGCTCAGGCCGGCCTGCATGCGGGTTGGATTGACCTGCAGGGTGCGCAGGACCCCGGCCGTAACCGGCAGCGCCAACCCCAGCGTGGTCACCGTGTCGAACAGCGGCTCCTTGTCCTCCTGCAAATCCTTGTTGTAGGTGGAGGGCAGGCCCTTGAGCGTAGTCAGCAGGCTCACCAGGTTGCCAAACAGGCGACCACTCTTGCCGCGTACCAGTTCCATCGCGTCGGGGTTGCGCTTCTGCGGCATCAGGCTGGAGCCGGTGCTGTAGGCATCGGACAGGCGCACGAAGCCGAACTGCGGGTTCGACCACAGGATCAGATCTTCGGCCAGGCGGCTGAGATGAATGCCGAGCAGGCCGGCCCAGGCCAGGAATTCCACGACAAAATCACGATCGCTGACCGCGTCCAGGGAGTTGGCGCTGATGGCGTCGAAGCCCAGCTCCGCGGCCAGCGCGGCGCGATCCACGTTGAACGGCGCGCCGGCCAGCGCGCCCGAGCCAAGCGGGCAGACGTTGACCCGACGACGCACCTCGGCCAGGCGCTCCTGGTCGCGCTGCCACATCCAGAAAAAGCTGAGCGCCCAATGGCTGAAACGGATGGGCTGCGCGGGCTGCAGGTGCGTGGCGCCGGGCATGAGCAGATCGAGATGCGCCTCGGCCAGGGCCACGGCCGCCTCCTGCAGATCACGCAGCGCCGCGGCCAGGCCATCAATCTGATCGCGCAGCCACAGGCGCACGTCGGTCGCCACCTGGTCATTGCGACTGCGGCCGGTGTGCAGCTTACCCGCGGCTGCGCCGATCAACTCGCCCAGGCGCCGTTCCACCGCGGTATGGATGTCCTCATCGCTGGCCTGCGGCGCAAAAACGCCCCGCGCCCACTCCTCCGCCACGGCATCCAAGCCGGCCAGCAGTTGATCGCGCTCAGTCAGGCTGATCAACCCGGCGCGCGCCAGCGCCCGTGCATAGGCCTGGCTGCCCCGGATGTCGGCCGCCCACAGGGCCTGGTCGAACGGCAGCGACGCGTTGAACTGCTCCATCAGGCGGTCGGGCGCGGCGTCGAAGCGGCCGCCCCACAGCCTGGGCGAAGATGCGGCGGGGCCAGGGTTTTGGTTCTCGATCATCATGTCATCCTTGTCATTCTGCCCAGCTCGAGAGATCGTTGAGCCGCTTGATCTCATCGTCCGCCAGCAGCAGACCCACCGCGCCCAGGCTTTCGTTCAACTGCTCCACGCTGTTCGCGCCGATGATGGGCGAGGTGATGACCGGCTGCGCCAACTGCCAGGCCAGGGCC
>JAYRVL010000181.1:0-11494 GCA_041918575.1 Anaerolineae bacterium
AGTTTTGCACACCACAGAGCAAGAATCCTGTACATCCTGTTCATCCTGTCCAAATCAACTTGCAGGGTGAGCAGTTACCGATTCTTTCGACAAGAGGATCATCATGAACCCGAATCTGAAACTGTTGCTGGCGCTGGCCCTCGGCTTGAGCGCCAGCCTGACGCTGTTCTCGGCCCTGGCCTCTCCTGGTCAGGAGCCATTGACCCTGGTTTACATCTCGCCTCAGCCCGCAGCGCAGTTTGTCTCGGCCAACGCGGCCATCGCCATTCGGCAGGGCGAGGAGATCGAGCGCGCCAGCCTGTTACACGCCAACCTCTTCCAGGTGATCGGAACGCAGTCGGGCGCGCACGCCGGCCGCGTCATCCTGGCCGACGATCAGCAGACCGTCATTTTCGAGCCGGCGCAGCCCTTTACGCCCGGTGAAACGGTGGCGGTGACGGTGCATCCTGGCTTGCAGACGCAGGCCGGCCGCGCCATCCAGGGTGTTTCGTTCCAATTCACCATCTCTGCCATGCCGCCGTCCGCGGCGCTGCGGCCGCCCGACCCCGCCGTCTACGCGGCCGACGGCGACCTGGCGCGCCAGGCTGCGCCCGCCGCAGCGGCCATCGGGCCGCAGCCGAACGCCGCCCGGCCATCGCCCCGCTTCGTCACCCTGCCGGCCGATTTTCCGGCCATCACCGTCACCGTGCCGGCTTCCGCGGCCGCGGCCGATGGCCTCATCGTCATCACCGACTTCGCCGGCCCCGGCCTGCCCACGGCCGCGCCCTACGTGATGATGCTCGACAATCGCGGCGAGCCGGTCTACTACCGCAAACTGGCGGCCAACCAGGCCGGCACCGACCTGCGCAAGTGGCCCAACGGCCAGGTGACCTTCTACGACCGCAGCGTGGGGCGTTTCCACATTCTGGATTCCACCTACGCCACCGTCGGCTACTACTACGCCAAGTGGCGTTGGAGCGATCACCACGATTTCCAACTGCTCCCCAACGGCCATCAACGCTATCAGAGCTACGACCCGCAGCAGATTGACATGAGCCAGATCGTCCCCGGCGGGTGGCCCACCGCCACGGTCTACGGGCTGGTGCTGCAAGAGCTGGATCCGAGCCGCAACATCGTGTTCGAATGGCGCAGTTGGGACCATTTTGCCATCACCGACACCAACGTGGACCTGACGCTGCCGGTGATTGACTACGTTCACGGCAACACCATCAGCGAAGACCTGGACGGCAACCTGGTGATTTCCAGCCGCCACCTGGACGAAATCACCAAGATCAACCGCCAGACCGGCGCGGTGATGTGGCGCTGGGGCGGCAAGCGCAACCAGTTCACCTTCATCAACGACAACCGGGGGTTTTCACACCAGCACGACATCCGCATCCAGCCCGACGGCCACTTCACCCTGTTCGACAACGGCAACCGCCTCGAGCCGGAATACTCACGCGTCCTGGAATACGTGCTGGATCAACAAAACCTCACGGCCACGCTGGTGTGGGAATATCGCAACACGCCCGACACCTACGGCGACAGCATGGGCAACGCGCAGCGCCTGCCCAACCAAAACACCCTGATCGGCTGGGGCAGCGGCATGCCCACCCTGACCGAGGTGACGATGGGCGGCAGCAAGGCCTTCGAGCTGACCATGGGGCCGGGGCATCAGAGCTACCGCGCGTACCGTTTCCCCTGGAAAGGGTATCCCACCTGGCCCCCCACCCTGGCCGCGGTCACGACAGCCGGTCGAACCACCCTCTACGCCAGTTGGAACGGCGCCACCGAGGTGGCGCTCTACCGCATCTACGGCGGCGTAACCCCCAACGTCGTCGCCACCCTCGTAGGCGCGCAGGCCAGGACAGGCTTCGAGACGCGCGCCGACATCACCGCGCTGGCGGGCAGCTACTGCTTCTTCCGAGTGCTGCCCGTGAATCGCGAGAGTCAGGCCATGACCTACTCCAACGTCGTTGCCACCGGCAGCAGCGCCTGCCGCTCAGTTTACGTGCCATACCTGAGGTAGCCGCAGGTCACGCCTCCGGCGTGACAACGCCCTCGGCGACAAATCACGCTTCGGTGCGCCAACGATGCAAGCCGGAGGCTTGCGTTACAGCCGGACCGTTCAGTAGATGAACTCCCGAATGTCGTAGATAGATAGGGTCGGCGCATCGAGCCGGCGGCCTGCGCGCAGACCGGCGCGCAGGCGCCGGCTCTGTTCTTCGATTTCGTGAGGCGTCGCTGGCCGCACGCCGGCCGCCGCGGCGTGTGCGGCGTAGGGCGCGTCCGGGTAGTCAACCAGTTCTGAAAGATAGATCAAATCGCCGGCGTCGAGCGGCAGCGCGTTGAGGAGACGCGTGGTGGCTGCAATGTGCGCCTCCTGGTAAGACGCGCCGCCCGCGCCCACCAGGATGATGATTCCTACGGCGATACCGGCCTCTTTCAGGTTTGAAATCAGGCGCTGCGCGTCGGCGGGCGTGTTGGGCTTGCCCAGAAATGACAGCAGACCGGGATCGCCGCTCTCCAGCCCGATGTAGGCGCGGCGCAGGCCACGGTCGGCCAGGGCGCGCCAGTCTGCCACGGTCTTGCGCCGGGTCGTGAACGCATCGATGAAGGCGAAGATGCCGTGCATGGCCTGGGGATGGGCGGTTTTCCAGGCGCGCAGGGCCGCACCTGTCAACCCATGCGGAGTTATGTCAAACCTGTCTGCGACCTCATCCAGCAGGGGCAGCAGGGCGGCTTGGGGAATCATCAACGCGTTGGCATCGCCCAGGAAGATGGAGCGCCGCAGCGACATGGCCGGGCCGAAGAAGTCACGCACCGCGCGCAGGTGGTCGCGAAATTCCGCCAGGGGCTTGATGCGGAAGCGCCGGTCGCGATAGAATCCACAGAACGTGCAGGCGTCGTATGCGCAGCCCTCGGTCGCTTGCAGGTACAGCGCCAGGTATTGGTCAGGCGGCAGGATAGTCACCGGCTTGTAGAGACGCTGATAGATCTCGCGCTCCTGTTCCAACCTGTTATAATCATAGGCGGCGATGTGCCTTAGCGCGGCCAGGACCTCGGCTCGAACCGCTTGGGGGGGCGCATCGCCCAGGTTTTGCACCCGCGCCAGCATCTCGGCGGCTGCGCCATACGCGGTCTGTTCCAGCGCCCGGACCTCGGTCGGCGTCAAGAAGCGGCGGCGCCGGCCCGATAGCCCTGCGACCGGGCCGGCGCGTTTTTCCAGGATGGCGTTGGTCAGGCCGCGGCGGAAGGCGGCGCCTTGCACGAATGCGCCGTGCAAACGGCCGGCCGCATCGAATGACCACATGGTCTGCGCGTCGAGCATGACGACGGTAGATTCGGGCCGCACATTGATCAGCGCTGCGGCGCTGGTTGGTGTGGGCAAACGCAAAATTGCCATGATGGCTTTGGCCTCCTTCCGTGGCGTTCACCTGGCCAAGCCTATTTTAGTCCGGCCGTGAGGACGGAGACATGACCTGTATCATTGCAGGCGAAGCACACAAATCCTATAATAGCAGCACGGCATTGGCGGCTGCGCAGTGACGCGCATCCGCGCAGCACGCACACAAGATCAGGCCACATCCCAGGCCCGCATCACATGAGCGAACTTGAAGCAACGGTCACGAAGCAACGAACACCCCACGGCAAAGCGATGACGCTTACGATCTGATCGTTTTTCTGAGGAGACAAATCATGCGAGAGATAACGACGATGGATGGCAATGAAGCTGCGGCTTTCATTGCGCACAAGACCAGCGAGGTCATTGCCATCTATCCGATCACGCCATCGAGCGTGATGGGAGAATGGGCCGATACCTGGTCGGCCCAGGGTGAAAAGAACATTTGGGGCACGGTGCCGCTGGTCGTCGAGATGCAGAGCGAGGGCGGGGCCGCAGGCGCCGTGCATGGGTCTCTACAGACAGGCTCCCTGACGACCACCTTCACGGCCTCGCAGGGGCTGCTCCTGATGATCCCCAACATGTACAAAATTGCCGGCGAGCTGACGTCCACGGTGTTTCATGTGGCGGCGCGCGCGCTGGCGGCGCAGGGTCTTTCCATCTTCGGCGACCACAGCGACGTGATGGCAGCCCGCGCCACCGGCTGGGCGCTGCTGTGCAGCGGCGCGGCGCAAGAAGTCATGGATATGGCCCTGATTGCGCACGCGGCGACGCTGCAAGCCAGGGTACCGTTCATTCATTTCTTCGATGGCTTCCGCACCAGCCACGAAATCGCCAAGATCGAACAGCTCGACGCCGACGACATTCGGGCCATGATTGATGATTCCCTGGTCGCGGCGCACCGGGCGCGGGGCCTGACCCCCGATCATCCCTTCATGCGCGGCACCGCGCAGAACCCTGATGTCTATTTCCAGGGTCGCGAGACGGTCAACCCGTACATCAAGGCGACGCCGGAGATCGTGCAGAAGCACATGGACCGGTTTGCAAAGCTGACCGGCCGCCAGTATCACCTGTTCGACTACGAAGGCGCGGCCGACGCGGAGAAGGTCATCGTGGTGATGGGTTCGGCCGGCGAGACCGCGGCAACCACGGCCAAATACCTGAACGCCGGCGGCGCCAAGCTCGGCGTGGTGAAGGTGCGCCTGTTCCGGCCGTTCAGCGCGCTCGACCTGGTCGCGGCGCTGCCGCCGACGGTCAAGACGATCGCGGTGCTCGATCGCACCAAGGAGCCGGGCAGCGCCGGCGAGCCGTTGTACCAGGATGTGATCACGGCCCTGTTCGAAACGGGCCGCTTCGTCAAGGTGATCGGCGGGCGCTATGGCCTGGGCAGCAAGGAATTCACGCCGGCCCACGTCAAGGCCGTTTACGATGAGATGGACAAGGCAACGCCCAAGAATCATTTCACCGTGGGCATTACCGACGATGTGACGCACACCAGCCTGACGGTTGACCCAACCTTCGACCTGGAGCCAGCCCGCGTGGTGCGCTGCCTCTTCTACGGCCTGGGCGCAGATGGCACGGTGGGCGCCAATCACAACAGCATCAAGATCATCGGCACCGAAACCAACAACCATGCGCAGGGCTATTTCGTCTATGATTCCAAGAAATCGGGCACGGTGACGGTCTCACACCTGCGCTTTGGCCCGGATCCGATTCACATGCCGTTCCTGATCTCCAGCGCCAATTTCGTGGCCTGTCACCAGTTCAACTTCCTGGAGCGCTACGATGTGCTGGAAAAGGCCGCGCCCCATGCCACGTTCCTGCTCAACAGCCCCTTTGGCCCCGACGATGTGTGGGATCATCTACCGCGTGAAGTGCAGCAGACCATCATTGACAAGCAGCTCAAATTCTACGTCATCGATGCCTACAAGGTGGCCCGCGAGACCGGCATGGGCGTGCGCATCAACACCATCATGCAGACCTGCTTCTTCGACATCTCCGGCGTGCTGCCGCGCGAAGAGGCGATCAGCGCCATCAAGAACTCCATCCGCAACACCTACTTGAAAAAGGGCGAGGCCGTGGTGCAGCAGAACTTCGCCGCGGTGGACTACACACTGGAGCATTTGTACCAGGTGAAGACGCCCGGCCAGGTGACCAGCGCCGTGATGCGACCGCCCGCGGTGTCGCCGGCCGCGCCGGCCTTCGTCCAGGGCCTGACCGCCATGCTGATGGCCGGCAAGGGCGACAGCGTGCCGGTCTCGATGATGCCGGCCGATGGCACTTACCCCACGGGCACCTCGCAGTGGGAAAAGCGCAGCATCGCGCAGGAAATCCCGGTGTGGGATGAGGACGTTTGCATTCAGTGCGGCAAGTGCGCGCTGGTCTGCCCCCATGCGGCCATTCGCATGAAGTTCTATCCGCAGGCAGAAGCCGCGGACGCGCCGGAAACCTTCAAGACTTACAAGGCCATTGGCAAGGAATTTCCGGACATGCTCTGCACGGTGCAAGTGGCGCCGGACGACTGCACCGGCTGCGCCGCCTGCGTCTACATCTGCCCGGCCAAGAACAAGAAGGAGCCGCGCTTCAAGGCCATCAACATGGCGCCGCAGTTGCCGCTGCGCGAGGCCGAACGCGCCAACTACGAGTTCTTCCTCAACCTGTCGGAAATTGACCGTGACCTGGTCAAAATTGACTCGGTCAAGGGATCGCAGCTCTTGCAGCCGCTCTTCGAGTATTCGGGCGCGTGCGCCGGCTGCGGTGAAACGCCGTACCTCAAGCTGCTCACCCAACTGTTCGGCGATCATATGGTGGTGGCGAACGCCACCGGCTGCTCGTCCATCTACGGCGGCAACCTACCGACAACCCCCTGGACGCAAAACGCAGACGGTCGCGGTCCGGCCTGGTCGAACAGCCTGTTCGAGGACAACGCCGAGTTTGGCCTGGGCATGCGGCTGTCGTTGGACAAGCAGGCGCAGTTTGCCCGCGAATTGGTGCAGCAGTTGCGCGACCTGATCGGCCCTACGTTGGCGGATGAGCTGCTGGCGGCCGATCAGAGCCAGGAGAACGGCATCCGAGCGCAGCGGGCGCGGGTGGAGCAGCTCAAGTCCATCCTGGCCGGCTCGGATCTGCCGCAGGCTGTCCTGTTGTTGAGTCTGTCTGAGAACCTGGTCAAACGCTCCGTGTGGATCGTGGGCGGCGATGGCTGGGCCTACGACATCGGCTACGGCGGCCTCGACCATGTGCTGGCTTCCGGCCAGAACGTCAACGTGCTGGTGCTCGACACCGAAGTCTACTCGAATACCGGCGGGCAAAGCTCCAAGGCCACCCCGCGCGGCGCAGTGGCCAAGTTCGCGGCGGCCGGCAAGGGAACGCCGAAGAAGGACCTGGGCATGATCGCCATGAGTTACGGCTACATCTACGTGGCGCGCGTGGCCATGGGCGCCAATGATGCGCAGACGATCAAGGCCTTCCTGGAAGCGGAGGCGTATGACGGCCCCAGCCTGATCATCGCTTACAGCCACTGCATTGCGCACGGCTACGATATGCGGGTGGGCAGCGATCAGCAGAAGGCCGCGGTTGCCAGCGGTCACTGGCCGCTCTTCCGCTACAATCCAACGGCTGCGGTCGAAGGACATAATCCCCTGCGCCTGGATTCGAAGGCGCCTTCGATTTCGTTCCAGGATTATGCCTACAAGGAAACTCGTTATAAAATGCTTACGGTCTCCAAACCGGTCGAGGCGCAGCAGCTCATCAAGCAGGCTCAGCAAGACGTGACAGATCGCTGGCGTCTTTATGAGCAGATGGCCTCGATCAAGTATAATGAGGATGGAAACGGAAACGCCTGACCAAAGGAATTCATGGCCGCGAGGCAGCGACCACCTGAAAAGGTCGCTGCCTCCGGCCAGACACACGATCACAGAAAGGATGCACTTATGGACCTCTCCACGACTTACATGGGGCTGAAACTGCGCAATCCCATCGTGCCTTCGGCGTCTCCGCTGTCGAGAAGCATTGACAACATCCGGCACATGGAAGACATGGGCGCCGGCGCAGTGGTCATGTACTCCCTGTTCGAAGAACAGATCGTGCATGAATCGAAGACGCTCGATCATTTCATCTCCTACGGCAGCCATTCCTACGCGGAGGCGCTCAACTATTTTCCGACCGTGCATGAGTTCAACCTCGGTCCGGACGAATACCTGGAACATATCTTCCGGGCGAAACAGGCTGTCAACATCCCCGTCATTGGTAGCCTGAACGGCGTCAGCCTGGGCGGCTGGATTGATTACGCCCGGCTGATGGAGCAAGCCGGCGCGGACGGCCTGGAGTTGAATCTCTACTTCCTGGCCACCAACCCTGGGCTGACCGCGCAGGCCGTCGAGCAGGATTACCTCGATGTACTCAAGGCCGTCAAAGCTACGGTCAACATTCCGGTGGCGATGAAGCTCAGCCCGTTCTTCAGCGCCTTCGCCAATTTCGCCCGCCGCCTGGACGAGGCCGGCGCCAACGCGCTGGTGATGTTCAACCGTTTCTACCAACCCGAGCTGGATGTGGAGGCGCTGGAAGTGGCGCCGCACATCGTGCTCAGCACCCCAGAGGAATCGCGCATGCCCATTCGCTGGGCCGCCATTCTGTACGGTCACATCGAAGCTTCGATGGCAATCACCAGCGGCATCCACACACCGGAGAATGTGCTGCAAGCGATCATGGCCGGCGCAGATGTAACCAACATCTGTTCGCTGCTGCTCAAGTCGAGTATCTCCAAAATTAGCTGGTTGGTGAAGAGCGTCACCTGGTGGATGGAAGAGCACGAATACGAATCCATCGAACAGATGAAGGGCAGCCTGAGCCAGCGCTCGGTGGCGGAGCCGGGCGCGTTCGAACGCGCCAATTACATGAAGGCGCTGACGAGCTACAAGGTGTAAACCCACTCATTTTCAGCGCCCCAGGAAGCACGCGGCGCTCACCGCGCCTGCGACCCCCTGGCCCCCCCTGACAAAGGAGCAGGACGATGTCGTCCTGCTCCTTCTCTTGAGTCTGTCTTTTAGTCAGGTGGAGAATTATTCGCCCTGCGCTTGCGCCCGCAGGAGGGCCAGCTCCGCCTGGACGCGGGCCAGCTCCGCTTCCGCCCGATCAGCCCGCTGGGCTTCGATCTGCGCCCGCTGGGCTTCAGTTTGCGCCCGCTGAGTTTCAGTTTGCGCCCGCCGCGCCTCGGCCTGTGCTCGCAGCGCCTCGGCCTGGGCTTGGGCCATCGCTTCGGCGGTGGTCGGAATCGCGCGGCCCGTGGATGGGTCCACGAGGCGCAGCATCTCTTCTTCCGGGCGCAGGATCAGCCCCAGCTCGTCGCTGATCAGGGCGCCGTCCGCAGCTGATGGAATCGGCGTGTAAAAACGTCCGCTCAGGCGAAGTCCCTGCAAGCGTGGGTCCAGGTACTCCCCCAGCGGATCGAAAAGAAAATACTCCTTGACCCCCAATTGCTCGTACAACGCCTGCTTCGACCCCACATCTTCTTCGCGGGTGTCGCGTGACGAGATCTCGAAGATGACGCATGGCGCAGCCTGCTCTTCCCACAGCTTGTAGATGCGCCGCGAATGTCGGGCAACCCCCTTCACCACGAACACATCAGGCACCTTAAAGACGCGCGGCCTGCCTTCCACGTAGTAGAAGAGCATGTCCGCAGCAATGTAGACCCGCTCGTCGGCGCGAAAGACATAGCGCAGCGCCTCGCGCAGATACATGATCACGGTCATGTGCCAGTCGGTCTCGCCCATAGGTTTTCCATCCGATTCGGGATAGTAGATTTCGGCTTTGGGTGCTTTGCGGGGAACCATGACGCCGGCAGGCAGCGGATAGGATGGCTGCACGGTAGGTAGATCTGCAATTTTGGCGATACTCATGATGGTCACTCCTCGCTTGCTGAACGGACTTTACCGCAGTTTCTGGCATTTGGCAAGCGCCAGTACGCGAGTACAGCAAATCCAAATGTACCCGGAATCGAGGCTTCAGCCGGTCTGCCACAGGGTTCTCAAGTGCCCGATAACCGGCTAAAGCCTCCAAATGTACCCGGAATCGAGGCTTCAGCCGGTCTGCCACAGGGTTCTCAGGTGCCCGATAACCGGCTAAAGCCTCCATTCCAGATGTCTTCAGCGACCACATTTGGAATTCCTGCAGCCGGGCACAGCATGATTCGGCTCGTGAAAATTCGTGGCAGGCCGGAACTTCCGCCAAAGATGACACGAATTGACACGAAAGGGAACAAGGGAATTTGTGCGAATCTGTGCCATTTGTGGCAAAATAGCCATCGGTCAGGCGGTTCGGGCCATGCTCGGGACCGCAACGAATCTGCATCCTGGAGGTGATGTGCGATGACCACGCTGAGCTTGGCGCCGCCACAGACTGGTTGGATCAGCGAGTATTGGGAGCAAGGCATGGAGGAGATGCCGTGGCATATCTTTCAGGATGAGCGCTTCTGCGGCAGCCGCACAGAAGGTTGGCTGCACGCAGGGATTGTACAACTGGGCGACGGCCAACATCTGACCATCCTGAACGACGAAGGCCAAGTCATGTGGGCGGGCGTGCTGCACTCCCGGCGCCTGCACTGGCTCGACCGGCGCCCAACCCAGCCGTGGAACTATTGGTGGCATCCGCTGACTGTGCCGGCCGAGACCTGGACGGCCTGGTTCGAAACCACGCCATCGTATCGCGCCATCCTGCGCAGCCTGTGATTCCCTCGCGGCGACACCCGCTGGGCAACCTATTACCTGCCCTATCCTGCTTACATGGAACGGGGCGAGGGCTGCACGCTCGTAGATTGCGACGGCCACCGCTACCTCGATTTTCTCAACAACTACACCGCGCTTGTGCTGGGACATGCACACCCTGCAGTGACCGCGGCCGCAACTGAGCAGATGGCACGCGGCGCCATTTTCGGGGCGCCGTCCGCGGCGCAGTACCAACTGGCCGAGCTGATCTGTCAGCGCGTGCCTGGCGTAGATTACTTGCGCTATACGAATTCGGGCACCGAAGCCACGATGATGGCGATGCGCGCCGCGCGCGCCTACAGCGGCAAGCAGATCATCCTCAAAATGGATGGCGGCTACCACGGCTCGCACGACTTTGCCGAGGTCAATATCACGCCTGACCCCAATCCCCACGGCCAGCCCACGCCGTTGCCTGAACAGGGCGGCGTCCCGCATGCGGTTCTGGGCGGGACGATGGTGGCGCGTTTCAACGACTTGGCCAGCGTGGAAGCGGCGCTCGAGGAGCATCATGATCGCATCGCCGGCCTGATCGTCGAGCCGCTGCAAAACAGCGCCGGCATGATCGTCGCGCAGCCGGGCTTTTTGGCCGGGCTGCGCCAACTGGCCGACAAATACCAGGTCCTGCTCATTTTCGACGAAGTAGTCACCTTCCGCCTGCATGAGGGCGGCATGCAAAAAATGACCGGCATCATCCCCGACCTGACCGCGCTCGGCAAGTCCATCGGCGGCGGCTACGCCATCGGCGCGTTTGGCGGCGAGGCCGAAATCATGCGTCGCTATGACCCGGCCTTCCCACGTGGCTTTCATCACTCCGGCACCTTCAACGGGCACAACGTCGCCATGGCAGCCGGCGCCGCCACGCTGCGCCACTTTGGGCCGGCCGAGATCGCGCACATCGACGCGCTGGGCGACCGCCTGCGCGCCGGCTTTCTGGCGGCCTTCACAGACCAGGGGATTCACGGCCGCGTCACCGGCGCCGGCTCGCTGCTCTACGTCCACTGGACAGAAACCGACATCAACTCCCCCACCGACGTCGTGCTGTGGAAACAGCGCGCCGCCGATCTGCCGCGTCTGCTGCATCTCGAACTGATCAACCGGGGCGTTTTCTCGGCCAACCGCGGCATGTTCAACATCTCGACGCCCATGACAGCAGGCGACATTGACTACGCCGTGACCGCATTCGCCGAGACATTGGCGTTTCTCAAGCCTTATGTCGAGTCCGACTACCCGAACTCAGCGACGCGCTCGCGCGTGGCGTTCGCCTCGATGTTGGTTCCGCGCACGCGCACTTCAGTTTCCGCGCCGCCCGCGCCGCGCTGCAAAACGGCTTTGCCCCATACACCCTCAGCAC
>JAYRVL010000182.1:0-2270 GCA_041918575.1 Anaerolineae bacterium
TTCGCTGGGCGCAACGTGCATGCGGAAGCCAGGCGCGGCGTTGACCTCGACGATGCCGCCGCCCACCTCGGCGATGGGGCGCGCAATATCCGGCGTGATGAAGTCAATGCCCGCCACGTCCAGCCCCACCACCTGCGCGGCGCGGATGGCAATTTCCTTGTTCTCGTAGCAGATCTCATCGGTGCGATCAATCGCGGTGCCGCCGGTGCTCAGGTTGCCGGTGGAGCGCAGATAGAGCACGCGACCGGCCGGCAACACGCTCGCCAGGGTCAGCCTGGCCTGTTCCAGCAGGCGCAGCGCCTGGTGGTCCACCGTGATGCGGGTCAGCACTTTTTCATGGCCCACCCCGCGGCGCGGATCGCTGTTGACGATGTCAATCAACTCCTGCACCGTATGTTCGCCATCGCCCACCACGTGACCGGGCACGCGCTCGGCCACTGCTGCCACCTGGCCGTTGACGACAAGCACGCGGTAGTCACGGCCGGGGATGAACTTCTCGACGATGACGTAGCTGCGATGCTCCTGCGCCTTCTGAAACGCCAGGCGCACCTCGGCCTCGCTTTGCAGGTTGAGCGACACGCCGCGGCCGTGGCTGGCGTCCAGCGGTTTGACCACCACCGGGAAGCCGATGGCGTGGCCGGCTTCGGCGGCCGCATCCTCCTCGTTCACCACGCGCTGCCGCGGCGCCGGAATGCCCACATCGTCGAGCAGGCGTGCGGTCAGCTCCTTGTCCTGCGCAATGTCCACGGCAATGTGCCGCGTCTCACTCGTCACCGTGGCCTGGATGCGCTTCTGGTACTTGCCGTGCCCAAACTGCACCAGGCTGCCCTCGTTCAGGCGAATCCAGGGAATGTTGCGCTCCTCGGCCGCTTTGACCAGGCTGCCGGTGGATGGTCCCAGCGCGACGCGATCGGTCAGCGCGGCCAGTTCTTCCAGCTCCAGGGTAAAGTTGAACGCGGCGCGCTCCGCCTCCGGCAGCGCGCTGGGCAGATCGGCCGGCAGCAGGCTGCGCAGCACGCGCTCGGCCAGGCGTCCCGCGTCCAGGCCCACCTCCTCCTGCTGGAAGGAGTAGACCACGTGGTAGACGCTGGTTTCGCCCGCGCCGCGCGTCTTGCCAAAGGTGACGGGCGTGCCGGCCAGGCACTGCAGCTCGATGGCGACATGTTCGAGCACATGCCCCAGCCAGGTCCCCTCCTCCAGGCGCCGCGCGAAGCCGCCGGGCGTGCCGTAGGAACAGCCGTGCTCGTGCAGAGTCGGGATCAGGGCCAGCAGCGCAGCCGTGAAGCCGGGAAGTTCGCTCGTGGGGTAATCCTCCAGCTCTTCCAGGTCGAGCGTCAGACGGATGACCGGTCGGTAGGAGTAGTAGTTGGGTCCGCGGTAGACCTTGCGTTCGAGAATCTTCATGCGCGCCGTCCTTGTGGGTGGGGGGCGGAGATTTGAGATCAGAGATCGGAGATCGGAGATCAGGGATCGGAGATCAGGGATCGGAGATCGGAGATCAGGGATCGGAGATCGGAGATCAGAGATCAGAGAGATAGGGGTATGATAGCACAGGGAGTCGGTTTTGAGGAAATAGCTGGCGTGTCAAGGGGATTAAGCTACGAAGAACTTGACGCGGTAGAACGGACGGATGCCGCCCCACTTTCCCTGGGGGTCTCGCATGACGGCCTCCACGAAATAGTCGCCGGCCTCATCGAAGGTGCGAACGCTGTGGTAAAGGTAGGATTCGCCTGGTTTGAGCACAATGTGGCGCCGATTCTCGAACGACCGATCGGGAGCATTCCATCCAAGCGTATGCCCGCCTGGGCCGCGTGCGCCGGCTGTCAGCTCAAGGATCGTTGCAGGGTGAATATCGTCGTTGCGGATCTCGAAGGTGACGGTTACGACCGCCCCCTGGAGTATCGAATCACCGTTGTTGATGTGGCGGCCATCGGCTTCGACGGTCAGGTAGGCCCCCTCTGCCGAAAGAGCAAGGCCGATCAGTCCGTTGCGAACTGGCGGTTGGTAGAAAAGCCTCGTGCCCAACCAGGCGAGGAGCAGCAAGACGATTGGGGTACCCATCAAAACGTAGATATTTAAGGTTCTGAAAATAGTAACAACTGCGCGAGGGGCTGTTGGTGGGTCTTGTGACCCGAAGATGGGACTATTGGCCGGGTTGTAAACCTGTACTGCAGCGGTCTGTGCATCAGTTCCACGGCTGCGAGAGTTTTCGGTTTGCGAAGAGTTTTGTGTCGCCGCCGCTTCCGGTTCATCGAATTGAGCTGCAAGAA
>JAYRVL010000183.1:0-2833 GCA_041918575.1 Anaerolineae bacterium
CGTAGGCCTGGCCGCTGCTAGCCGTCGCCCTGCCATAGACGCCGCGGCCGCCGGTGCTGGCGCTCTCCCCGTACATCCCGTACGCTGCGCCGGTGCTGGCCGACGCCATGCCGTAGACGCCGCGGCCCGCGGTGCTGGTCGCCGTGCCCATCACGCCGGTAGTCGCACCACTGGCGGCGGTAGCCAGCCCACGCACGCCGCGGCCCACCGTGCTGGCCGCTTCGCCAAAGACGCCGTCGGTATCGCCGCTGCTGGCCGTGGCCAGTCCATACACGCCGCGGCCGCCTGTGCTGGCGGACTGGCCCTGCACCCCAAAGGTTGCCCCGCTGGCGGCGCTGGCATAGCCGTACACGCCGCGCCCGCTGGTGCTGGCGCTCTGGCCGGTGACGCCGTAGGCATAGCCGCTGGCGGCCGTGTGCTCCAGCCGCAGGCCATCGGCGACGCCAGCGCCGGTCCACGTCTGACCCCAGTGGTTGTGACCCGAGGTGTACGTCCCGCTGGAATTCCAGCGCCCGGCCGTCAACTGCACATCCAGGATGTCAATGTCGCTATCCTGGTCCACATCACAGCCCGAAGCATAACCGGCCCCCGCGGCGCACGCGCCTACGGTGGGGTCATCCGGCGCCTCCTGCGCACTGGTCGGCCCAATGCTCAACGCAAGGGCGATCAGCGCCACAGCACACATCACGAAACGAACCCTCGAATTCATCACAATCTCCTTTCACTTTGTCGTGACGTTGATCAGTATAGTATATCACAGGCTCGAAATCCCGACATCTTTGTCAAGACGGCTGGGGGGGCCTTGCTGGGGACATCTATGAGGTCGAGATGACCTTCGATCCTACCGCACGGCGCTCGCTGGTTGGCATCGAACCGGAGCTGATGAACGATCTGCACCGCATCGCCAGGCAACGCCAGGTCAGCACACAGACCCTGGTCAACGTCTGGCTGCAACAGCGGGTGGATCAGATGCGCGCAACGGTGGCGCCAGCCAATTAGAGACAACGCGAGAGGCTCTACCGATTGGTAGAGCCTCTCTTTTCGCGACTTGGACCGCCTTTACCAATTCGTCATTCATCATTAACTAGTCTACGCAGGTGAATCCACCAACTGTCCTATCAGCGACCTGACCTGCTGCCAATCCTGCGACCTTTGGATTGCGTGCCATAGGTCGTAGGACCGCTGCAGATTCAGCCAGAACTCCGGCGCGGTGTTGGGAAAGGCGCGCGCAAGGCGCAGGGCCATCTCGGGAGTGACCGACTTGTGCTCATTGACAATGGCCGAAATCGCCTTGCGTGATACACCGAGCGTCTCAGCCAACTGGGTATTCGTTACGCCCAAGGGCTCGAGATACAAATTCTTCAAAATACGGCCGGGATGAGCCGGCGGTCTGTTCCTGGTGCTCATAGTCAATGATAATCCTCATAATCTAACTGATGGGCGTCTCCATTCTCGAAATGGTAACTCTTGGGGTGACACCTGTCAAGATTCCAAGTGTGCGCTGAGCTATCTGATATCGTAACTGTTCAGCTCGAATGTCGTTTGCCTCCAGGCCGGATCGGCTGTGGCACGATCGGCGGCCCCTGGAGACTCGCTGCCACGTCGGCGGTCGGCAGCGGCAGCGATGAACTCAACCGGACGACAAAGACGCCGGTACACCAGGAAATCGGCTGGAAAGCGATCTCCAGCCCGCTTCCGGCACAGGCGGTCATCGTTTCATCGGCCGCCCAGTAAAACTCATCCTCGTCCCACGTCTCTGCGCCCGACTGTTGGCGGGTGGCGGAAGTAGCAAAGGCCACGTCGCCGACGACGATCAGCCCTTGCTCCACCAGGTGATTGTTTGCCAGTCGTTGCAACATCCCGATCTTGGTGGTCAAATCAAACTCGTGCAGCACGAAGTTGGCGACGATGCGGTCGAAGCGCTGCTGCAGGGCATCCGGCCAATCGGCCGTCAGATCCATCTGCACCAACCTGACCTGCGGGACCTTCTCCCGCACAATCGCCAGCATCGCCGGCGAGAAGTCCATCCCCCAGACTTCGCAGCCCAACGTCACGAAGCGCTGCGCCAGGTTGCCGGTGCCGATGCCCAGCTCCAGCACGCGCATGCCCGGCGCGACCGTCGCGGCGCGGACGACCGCGTCCAGCACCTCATCGTAGCTGGCGAAGATGCCTTGGTCGGTGCGCACCGATTGATCGTAGCGCGCAGCCCAGCGTTCGAAGATGGGGAGGCGGGTGTTTTCAGGCATAGTCCCTATGACATTGCAGCGTTGACGAAGACATTACTCGTAAACCCATCACAACTGCCACCTCCGTCTTGAGTGGTGAATTGTTTCAGAGCCGGCAGTTGATCCGGCTCGGGGATCACAGTTTACCCCAGTGTTGTGTTCTATCATAAAGGCTGCTCTTTCGTGCTGGGAAAGGTGGGTGAGTCTCCGGCGAGCTGCGCCGCCAACAGCGGCAAGAGCGGCTCCAGCCCCTGGAACTGCCAGGCGCGGCCGGTTTGGATGGACTCCAGCTCGCCCATCCAGTCCGGCGCTTCGCGGTTCACGGCTTCCCCGGTCGGCTCGCGCCACAGGCGGACCATGAATGAGGCGTAGGTAAGCTCAGGCATTGTCCCTCACGACCGCGCTGCACAGGGTGATGGCGACGGTCTCGACGAGCATGGATGACCAGCTACTCACGTTGGCTGCCACTGCCACGAATCACCCCACTGTACAATTCGCCCGAGATTGGGGAACGGCCCGAGGTGATGGCCGAAGACGAGCGCGTTCTCCGCGGCGGCGCGTGCGAAGAACTGACGTCGCGCTGCATCGGCCTGCCCGGCATCCATGTC
>JAYRVL010000184.1:0-4967 GCA_041918575.1 Anaerolineae bacterium
CGAAGCACAACGATGACAGCGCAAAACCGAGGATTTCGTCTGCTTCGTCGAAGACGGCCGCGGCGGCAGCGTGGGCGGCGGCCAGCGCCTGCCCCATGCCAGCCGCCTGTGATCCCTGGCCAGGAAAGATGTAGGCAAGATGTGACATAGTCGGTTGTCAAGTGAATCAAGGAATGAAAAAGGAATGAAAAATGAACAAAAAATGAACGAAAAATGAACGAAAAATGAACGAAAAATGAACGAAAGATGAAGGACGAATCTAGGCTACCAGGAGCTACGCTTCGTCCTTCATTTATAACGACGTTTTCTGCGGCGTTCCAGCAATTGCCGTTCGCCGGGGGCATTTACGCAGCCGGCTTCTTCTTGTCCTTTTCTTCCTGCTTGACGACTTCCACGCCCTTGTAATAACCACAGCTCGGGCAAACCTGGTGCGCCAGGCGCGGCGTCTTGCAGTGGGGGCACTCGATCAACTGGGGCAGGGTCAGGGCGTCATGCGCGCGGCGGCGATGAGTGCGGCCGTGCGAAAAGCGACGTTTCGTCAATGGTGGCATGAGTTGATAATCTCCTCTTTACTTCTCTTGATCTTTGTTTTGTCTTTGCTTTGTCTTCGCTTAGATCTTTGTTCAGATCTGTTGAGAGCTCTGCGTACGATTCTTTCCTACGTCTTCAACAAACGACTCAAGACCGCCCAACGCGGGTCCTCATATTCTGTTCGGCACCCGCAAGGCCCTTCGTTGAGGTCGTTTCCACAGTTCGGACACAACCCCCGGCAGTCCGCTTTGCACAGGGCGACCGGTTCGGCGGTCAGCAACAAATCCTGGCGGATGATTTCGCCCAGGTCTAGAACGTGCTGCGCATCAATGAGCAAGGCCGCATCGTCCTCCTCGGTCACCGGCAGAGGCGTCCCGGTCAAGACGTCCACCGTGGACTTGAACTCCTCCTCGACCTCGAAGTCGGTTGGCAGCGAAAGCGACTTCAGGCAGCGTTTGCACTCGGCGGCCACCTTTGTGTGCAGCTTGCCGGTGATCAGCACACCCCCTGGGATGTGTAAGAACTGGACGATCCCTGTGACGGGGGCTTCTACCGGCAAATCAGCCAGCAGATCCTGAACATTCTCCTCCAGTTTGTGCCGTCGCGTGGAGCCAATCGGTTCCTTGAGGAGTTGCGCCACATTGAATTTCAGGTCCATCGCACACCTTTCATGCGTGGGCACGCCGTTGCATCCTCTGCCAGCCAGCAGAAGCACACCACCAGCTTTCAGTCAGCGCGACATTATAGGCGAGAGTGCGCCGGTCGTCAAAATAAAAGCCCGTCCACAGCAGAAGCGCCCAACGGGTTTCAGGCTTTGGCGGGCGCGGGGTTTTCTGGCCTGAGCACCGCAATGCCGTTGCGCACCTCTGTCAGCATATGTTCCAGGTGCTCACCCATATTTTCCAGCGAATGAACCGCGTAGTCGTCGGCGTCGCGGCGCAACTGCGCCACCTGTTGCTCAGCGTCTTGCACCAGGGCCGCGGCCCGCTGCTGCGCCGCTTGCGTGACCTGGTGTTCGTTGACCATGTCCATGGCTCGCTCGCGACCGCGGGCCACGATGCGTTCCGACTCCTCTTTGGCCTGGGCCAGGGTGCGCTCGCGCTCTTGCACCGTCCGCTGGGCCTGTTTGACAATCTCCGGCACCGTCATGCGCATTTGGTCAATCAGCCGGATACAATCGGCCTCGCTGACCAGCAGCCGGCTGGTCAGGGGGACGCGCCAACTGTCACGCAGCATGCTCTCGAACTGGTCAACGAGCTGTAAAATCTCCATGCCACACTCCCCTCATGATCCTGTGGGTGAACCCATTAGCGCGGCCTTCTGCTGCAGCGCTCTTTCGACATGCGGGGGCACAAGACCGCTCACCGGCCCGTGGAGCAGAGCAACCTCTTTGAGAATGGTCGAGCTCAGAAACAGGTGTTCCAGGCTGGTCATCAGGCCGACCGTTTCCACGCCAGGCGCCAGTTTCTTGTTGGTCAGGGCCAGTTGGAACTCGAATTCGAAGTCGGAGATGGCGCGTAGGCCGCGCACCACTACGCTGGCGCCCACCTGGCCGGCAAAATCCACAGTCAGGCCGCTGTACAATTGCACCCTCACGTTGGGCAGATGCACCAGGGCCGTGCGCGCCATCTCGGCCCGCTCTTCCGTGCTGAAAAGCAGACGCTTGGCCGGGCGGTCGTACAGACCGACAATCACCTTGTCGAACAGGCCGGCCGCCCGCGTGGCAATATCAATGTGCCCGTTGTGGATCGGATCGAAGGTGCCGGGATAGAGTGCAATCGTCATGACGCTAACTCACATCTCCTTCTCCATGTCCTTCTCCATGCCAAAAGCGGTCCAAGCGGCCGGCAAGGCTGCGGTGTTCCGGTTGGCTGAGAGTGGGGTCAAGCTCCAGCAACTGCTGGGCTTCGCTGCGGGCTGTGTCCAGCAGCCGCGAATCGCCCAGGCTGGCCATGCGCAGACCGGGCAGGCCGCTCTGGCGCGTACCCAGGAAATCACCGGGGCCGCGCAACTGCAGGTCAATCTCCGCCAGCTTGAAGCCATCCTGCGTCTGCGCCATGGCCCGCAGCCGGTCATCCTCAACCTGGTCCGTGCGCTCGACGAGCAGCAGGCAGAAGGAAGCAAACGCGCCGCGGCCCACACGACCGCGGAACTGGTGCAGTTGCGCCAGGCCAAAATGGTTGGCGCCTTCGACCAGCATGACCGTCGCGTTGGGGACATCAATGCCCACTTCCACCACCGAGGTGGAGACCAGCACCTGCGTCTCGTTGCGCGCAAACGCCTGCATGGCCTGTTCCTTCTCGTCGCCCTTCATGCGGCCGTGCAAAAGGCCCAAGGACAGGCGGGGAAAGACCTCGCGCTGCAGGCGTTCGTGCTCCGCGACGGCCGCGCGCGCCTCTGTTTGGTCCGATTCCTCCACCAGCGGGCAGATGATGTAGGCCTGGCGGCCTTGCTCCACCTGGGATTGCACGAAACCGTAGGCGCGCTCGCGCTCATGGGGATGAACCACATAGGTTTTGATCGGCTGGCGACCGGGCGGCAGTTCATCAATGATAGACAGATCGAGATCGCCATAGATGGTCAACGCCAGGGAGCGCGGAATGGGGGTTGCGCTCATCACCAGCAGATGGGGCGACAACGGCGGTTCCTGGCTGCGCCCCATGTCCTTGAGCGCCGCGCGCTGTTCCACGCCAAAGCGCTGCTGCTCATCCACCACGGCCAGCCCCAGGTTGGCGAAGGTCACGCCCTGCTGAATCAGCGCATGGGTGCCCACCACCATCTGGATCTCGCCGCTGGCTAGCCCGGCCGCGACCGCTTGTTTGTCGGCATCCTTCAGGCTGCCGGTCAGCAGCGCCAGGGAAGGGGCAGCCAGGCCCTGCTCGGCCAGCCGGTCGAACAGCCGCGTCAGCCCGGCAAAGTGCTGTTCGGCCAGGATTTCCGTGGGCGCCATCAATGCCGCCTGCATCTGATTTTGCGCGGCCAGCCACATGGCCGTTGCGGCCACCACCGTCTTGCCGGAGCCCACATCGCCTTGCAGCAGGCGGCTCATGGGCCGCACGTCTTGCAGATCGCGCAGGATTTCGCCCAGGGCGCGCTGCTGCGCCGCGGTCAGGGTGAAGGGCAGGCTGGCCTGGAAACTGGCCAGGTCCGTCTCGCTGACGGTCAGTCGCGAGGCCGGCCGCCCGCGCCACTGATGGCGGCGGCGCAGCGCGCCCACCTGGATCATGAACAGTTCGTCGAAGGCCAGGCGCCGGCGGGCCTGTTCGAGCAGCTCGGCGCTTTCCGGGAAATGCACCTGGGTCAGGGCCTTTGCCAGCGGCATCAGTCGGGCGGAGGCCAGGACCCGGTCGGGCAAGAAGTCGCTGAGGTGTCCGCCCCAGGCATCCACCACTTGCTTGATGCGTTGACGCAGCCAGCGTTGGCCGAGGTCTTTGGTCAATGGGTAGATCGGTACCAGGCGGCCCGTATGCACCAGCTCCTGGTCCAGCGGCTCCCATTCCGGGTTGTTCATCACCAGGCGCCCCATGTAAAGATCGGTCTTGCCGCTGAGGGCCAGCACGCGCCCCGGCTTGACCTGGTTCTTGACGTAGGGATTGAACCAAGTGGCTTGAATGACGCCGCTGGCATCGGCCACAATGGCATGGAACACATGGCGGCCGTTGAACTGGGGGCGTTCTTGCACCTCCCACACCGTGCCCAGGATCGTCACTTCTTCGCCGCGGGTTAGCGAGGCGATTGGTTTGAGATGGCTGTAGTCCACGTAGCGGTGCGGAAAGTGCCAGAGCAGGTCTTCGACCGTGGTGATGTGCAGCCGCTCCAGCAGCGCCGCGTAATGAGGGCCGATGCTGGGCAAACTGGTGACCGGCGCCTGCAAGCCCAGGCTGACCTCGCCGGTAGAGAGGTCGCGCGCGCGGCGCACCGGCGGTCGGCGTTCTGGCGTCGGCCGTGGGGGCGCGGCGGAGCGCGGCGATCGCTCTGGCTGACCGGGTTTAGCGGGCGACGTTGCGGGCCTGGCGCCGGGCGCGGCCTGTTTCGGTCCGCCTTTGCCAGGCGCAGGGCGAGCGGCGGGCGGCGCAGGCTTGCGGGCGGGGGTGGGCTGAGCCTGCCGGGGAGGCTGCGGCGCGGCCTTGTCCGGCCCGTGCGGCGCTTTGGCGGGCGGCGGGGGCTGCGCCGGAGGTTTGGCCGGGGGCTGCCCGCGCGCTTCTGCTGAATCTGGCTGTGGCCGCGCCGGTCTGGCCTTGGGCGCAGGCGGCGTCTGCATCGGCTGCGAAGGCTGCCGCGCCGTGGGGGGGGGCGGCTGTCCTTTGCGTTCGGCGTCTGCGGTCGCGGCCGGCCGCCGCGACTGTTGACCGGGCGTGACGGTCGGCGCAAACGCGGATGAGGATGTTGGTTGACTCAGACGCGAAAACAAGTACATCAGGATGAGCGCAAGCCTA
>JAYRVL010000185.1:0-1903 GCA_041918575.1 Anaerolineae bacterium
GTCAAAAAAATATGCCGCCCGTGCGACGCGGTGATTGTAGCCGATGATGACTCAAAAGGCAAATGGCGTTGACTTATTTTGCTTGACAATTGGCCAGCGGTTTGTTAAGATGGGTTCATGCTGACCACGTATGAGCTGCGCCAACGCAGCTACTTGCTCAAGATTGCACGGGCGATGACATCGAACCTCGATTTGCCGTCATTGCTGCGCCTGACGCTGAGCGCGGCCGCGGAGATGGTGCAAGGCGAGGTGGGGTTGATTGCCCTCAGTCAACCCAACGACACGTTTCGCATCGAAGCGTACTACGGCATATCGCGCCGGCTGCTGCCCCTCTTTGCCCCGCTGTTGACCGATGTGCGCGGCTCGACTAATCCCCTGGAGCGGGCGCTGACCATCCCCGATCTGTCGCTGAAGCTGCAAATGGTGTCTACGGCCACCGGGCTGCCGCTGCGCCAGGTGGTGGCGCTGCCGCTGCAGGTGAATCAGGACCTGCTCGGTTTGATCACCATCGTGCGCAGCGGCAGCGCCGCGTTTTCGGCCAACGACCGGCAGGTGCTGCAAGATTTCGCGGATCAGGCCGCGATCGCGGTGCGCAATGCGCGGCTCTACCAGGCGGTCAACGATGAGCGCCGCCGGCTGGATACGATCATTCAGAACAGCGCGGACGGGGTGATGATCCTGACGCCGGAGCGTAAGATCGAGGTGATCAACCGCACCCTGGCCGCGATGACCGGTTGGACGTCGGCCGCGGCCCAGGGCTTGCCCTGCGACCAGGTATTGGTCCTGGAAAATGTCAAGGGCGCGGACCTGTGCCAGGAGATGGCGACGCCGCTCGACCTGGGCGGCCGCGGCTCCCTCAGCGCGGAAGGCGACCTGGTGCGGCCAAGCGGCTCGCGCATCACCGTCGGCGTGACCTACACGCCGCTCTTCGATGAGCGGGGCAGCCTGCAGCAGATCATCGTCAATGTGATGGATATCACTCGCTTCCGCGAAGCTGAGGAGATGAAGAGCACCTTCGTCTCGGTCATTACACATGAGCTGAAGACGCCGGTTTCTCTCATCAAGGGCTATGCCAGTACGCTGCGTCGGGCCGATGCACAGTGGGATGCGGCGACGCTGCGCGACAGCCTGGCGGTGATCGAAGAAGAGGCGGATCGGCTGAACAGCCTGGTAGATAATTTACTGGATGTTTCGCGCGTTCAAGCCGGCGTGTTGAAGATGGAACTGGCCGATGTGGATCTGCCGGGCCTGGTGAAGCGCCTGGTGGATGGATTCAAGCTGCAAGGCTCGTCCCACACCTTCGAGTTGGATTTTCCGGCGAACTTCCCGCCGGCGCTGGCCGACCAGGAACGCCTGCGCCAGGTGTTGAACAATCTGATCAGCAACGCGATCAAATACGCGCCGAATGGCGGCGTCATCCGCATCGGCGGCTGGCACGATGCGCCGCGCCAACTACTGACGGTCTACGTGGCGGACCAAGGCATTGGCATCCCGCCGCAGGAGCAGGAGCATCTCTTTCAGCGTTTCTACCGGGTGGATACGAGCCTGCGCCGCAAGACGCAGGGCGCCGGCCTGGGGCTTTTCCTATGTAAGGCGATTGTCGAGGCGCATAATGGGCGCATCTGGGTGCGCAGCGAACCTGACAAAGGCAGCACGTTTTTCTTCACGCTGCCCCAGTACACGGCGTAGGGCTGTGAAGGGCGGAGGCAAGGATGGCGATGGCAAACAGTGACAGATCACGTATTTTAGTGGTAGACGATGAAGCGCGCATTCGCCGCCTGGAACGCATGAACCTGGAACTGGAAGGGTTCGAGGTGATCGAGGCAGCCGATGGCTTTCAGGCGCTCGATCGGGTGCGCGCAGATTTGCCGAACCTGGTGGTGATGGACGTGGCCATGCCGCA
>JAYRVL010000186.1:0-4070 GCA_041918575.1 Anaerolineae bacterium
CATGGCCGTACTCCTTGGCGTAATCTACCTGGACGGCCGCCCTGGCGCCGCGCCCCGCAAAACTGCGGCCCGCCGCTGAGCGACCAGCCCCGGCGGCTGTGGTTCCATTCCCTTCGCTGGGTGCAATGGAGGTCATGCCCTGTGAATAGCGCGTGGGCGATGCACTGCGTGGCGCCCGCATCGCCACTCGTTGTTTCTTGGCCATATGAATCTTTCTTTCCTCCGCTGAGATGATTGCAGGGCTAATTATACCCCACGCCGCCGCGGGCGTCAAAGTACGAACGCCGCCAGCGCCATGCCGATTGCTGCTATCGTTCCCAAATCGCCACAGCCTTATCTACGGCTGCCATGTCATCCCCCAGGCACACGAACAAACGATCCCTCCGCAACTGCAGAGCAGCGGCCTGCGTTTCTGTGCCATAACGCGCCGCGCCGTCCGCGATGAAACCGCGCTCACCAAGCCAATGCACAAAGACCTCATGTCCCTCTTTGGCCTCCTCCAGATTATCCCATGCTAACTCCAACGCGAACAATCGCTTGTCGTCGTTGAGCAGAAAGACATACTCGGAGCCATCCCACCCCTCTGCGCCGTTTTCCGCCTCCATCGGGTCGGGCAGCTTCTCAGCCAGCAGCATGGCCAGATCGAACTCTCCCCAGGTGTTTCGATCAGCTTCGCGCCAATCGCCGCCGAGTTGATCCGCAAAATCCGCGGGAAGCGATGTCAAACTGGGCACGTCGCTCGGGTATCTTTGAGGGTGTAAGATCTGTTCGGTTGACACGGGTGCGTTCTTCCAGATCTCATCAACGTCCTCCCACCCAGCCACCGCTGTAATCTGCTGGATGAAGGCCAAGCCGCCGACATACGGAAACATGAGCGACGAAGTCAGAAAACCGGGCGCTTTATCCAGGGCGGCCGCATTGATTTCACTACTGGTTCTTGCCAGGCCGACGCGTTGACTGGGGGTCAAATTCTCAGCCACCCAGAATTCAACCACCATCGCGGCATCTCCCTCTATCAATGCCCGCAAGGCCTGGCGCTGATCGGCGCCCATTCGCATGGACGCCTCCCCGGTATAACGACTAAGATCGAAATACTGGTCTTGCAGGGCGTGTGCATACTCATGCACGAAAACCACCTTGTCTTGCACACTGAGCGTGTTACTGACGGCGCCAGCCGCCTGGACAATGAAGAATTTGCGCGCCTCAGCATCGTAGTAACCATTGATTTGCGCGTTGTACACTTCGTTCAGGAGTTCTTCGTAGTCAACATCTTCTGGAATGACGCCCAACAATTTCAGCATCTGGCCGTGTATCGTCATCCAGGTTTGGGTCGCCACATCATCGTCTCTGCCCTGCAGCTTGTTGCGCAAGTCATCCGGGGTGATGAACTCAACGGGCACCGGTCTGCGCGTATTGAGTTCTCGAATCTCTTCGGTGGCTGCAACGAGCGTTGGAATCGCCGCCTCGACCGACTGCGCCACCTGGGGTGCGGTCTTCTGTTCTGCGTTGTGAAGCGTCAGACCCTTGAGCGGTTCTTCGACGTCCAGGATGGAAGTGAAACCGTTGGCCGTCAGGTAGAGTACCCTCTTGGGCTGCGAAACGATCCACACATAGCTTTTGGCCCCAGGTTCGGTCGGAATCTCGAATGTTGCAGCCGGAGCGCCGGCAAGCGTGGTGAATCGTCCCGTGCGCCCGATCTCACCCATGCTCGAAGCAAAGTATGCCACGGCCAGGTCGTGATCTGTCTCGAACCACGAATACACGGAACGAGCCTGCAGTTTCGCCAAACCGCTTTGTAGCAGAATGAGCACGCGGCTTTCGCCATCGTTTTCTTGAGTCAGGCTGACCAATGGAATGGCTGATGCGCCTGGCTGGCGTGAAGCTGAGATATCTGCGAATTTCCAGCTACCGTCCGGTCGTTCCCAGTTGATGCCCAGCGCTTCATTACGATAGAGGTCGTCCTGCAGCGTAACCGGGATTGGCGTTGGTGTTGCTGTTTCGGTTGGTTGTATGGTGGGAGTTGCGGTTGGCTGTGGTGTTGCTGTTGGCACGTCCGTGGGCGTTGCCGTTGGTTCGACTGTTGGCGTTGTGGTAGGTACTGGGGTGGCGGTGGGCACTGGGGTTGCACGATTACAACTCAAGAGACTCAACGTCACCAGAGTCAACCAGGCGAGCAGATAGAGGTGTTTGCGCAGCATGATGATCTCCAGTTCTTGATGCCATTGGCAGGATGCAGGGATGCAAGGATGCAAATTTACGATTGGCCCGTGCTCGTTGAGAAGCTGATTACAGGCCCTTTGTACGTGAGTGAAGACGCCGCCCGATCATTTCAGACACGATTCTTACCTCCTCCACGCCCAGCAGCCACAGCAGGGCGATGTAGACGACCAGGCCGCTGCCGGCGGCGCCGGCTACGACGATGGTCCGGCCCAGGAAACTGTCGCCTGCCCGGCCGGCCAGCCAGCCCGGCGCAACCCACAGCGCCAGGCCCATGGCCAGCGCGGCCAGCAGCGCCTTCAGCCCGGTCGCCACGATGCCCTGGCCGCGCAGCACGCCGATGGCGCGCACCAGCAGAATCAACATGATGATCGCATGGCTCATGTGCTTGGTCGAATCGGCCAACACCAGGCCCAGGAAACCGAGGGGCCGCAGCAGGCTGAGCGCCACCACCAGGTAAACCACCACGGAAACAACGCCCACGATGGCCGGGGTGCGCGTGTCCTGGCGCGCGTAGAACGCGTAGTTGAAGAGGAAATCAACCCCGGCAAAGCCCAGACCCAGCAGGTAGAGGCGCAGCGCCCGGGCGGTCCACAGCGTATCCGAGGCCACGAAGCTGCCGTGTTCGAACAGCAGGCGGATGATCGGCTCGGCCATGACGAAGAGAGCAACGATGGCCGGGATGAGGAGGACGAGCACCAGGCGCAGGCCGCGGCCCAGGGTGCCGCGGTAGGCCGGCCATTCCCCAGCCGCCGCGTGACGCGACAGCGTCGGCAGGGCGGCCAGCGACACCGCCACCGGCGCCAGACCCAACGGGAACTGCACCAGGGTCGTGGCGTACTGCATCCAGGCGGCGCTCTGCGTCCCAGTGTGCGAGGTCAGGTTGGCGTCCACCATCACCTGGAACTGGCCGACGAGCAAGCTGACGCTGACCGGCAGGTAGAGGCGCAGAATCTGGCGCACGGCCGGATGACCCCAGGCCAGATGCAGCCGCGCGCCCACTGCGGCCAGCCCCGGCAGGAGCAGGCAGAGCTGTCCCAGGCTGCCCACTGCAATGCCCACCGGCAGGCTGTAGATGCCCAGCCAGGGGGTGAGGAGCGGAGCGCAGATCACCACGCCCAGGTTGAACACGGCCGCGCCCAGCGCGGCGTAGGAAAACGACTTGAGCGCGTAGAGGATGCCTGTCAACACGCCGGCCATGCCGAAGAAAAGGACGGCCGGCGCCATGATGCGCAGCGCGTTGGTGATGACCGCCAGGAGCGACTCGTCGAAGCCGCCGCCGATGAGCCGCGCCACGTAGGGCGCCAGGCCCACCAGCGCCAGGAAAAGCACCGCCATGCCCGCGGTCACCGCGGTCAGCACCGCGCTGGCAACCTCCCACAGTTCCTGCCGGCGCTGAGCGCGGGCGTAATCGCTGAACACCGGCACCAGGGCCGCGCTGAGCAGGCCGCCCACCAGCAGGTCGTAGATCATGGTGGGCACGCGGCTGGCCAGGCGAAACGCGCTCAGCTCGCCGGCCGAGCCGAAGTAGTGAGAAATGATCGTCTCGCGCAGCAGGCCCAGGACGCGGCTGGCAACGTTGCCGAAGGCCAGGATGCCGGCCGAACGGGCCACACCGCTGCTGGTTTCGGGTGGGGAGGCGTCAGTCATGCGTGTTTGCCTTGTCTGCTGCCGCTGCAGGGCTTCCGGCCTGGGGCGCAAAGCGGGCGACGATCGTCGCAATCAACTCATGGGTCGAATGCCCGGCCAGGTAGGGCAGGTACTCCACCTGGCCGCCATAGCCAACGACCACCGCGGCTTCGGGCGGCGCGCGCCGCGGCGCGGCCGCGCCGCCGGCCGCCGGCGCGGCGTGA
>JAYRVL010000187.1:0-2452 GCA_041918575.1 Anaerolineae bacterium
GCCGCGGCCTGGCGCAGCGCAGGCAGATGTCCCCGGCTGCGCAGCCAGGCCGGCATAAGATGATCGAGCCGCGTCTGCGCTTGAACCGGCGCGACCTGGTAAGCCTTGAGCAGCGTAGCAATCAGATTGACGGACGAGACGCCCTTGCTCAGCGCGTCAAGTTCACCCTGCAAAGCCGCGTCGTCTCCCTGTGGCCAGGCCGGATCGCCCCACAAAGCGTTGAGGCGTTGGGGAAGCAGCGCGGCAGGCGGCAGATTGAGCAGCCCCCGATTCTTCTTGCCGTGTTTTGTCTCGTGACGACTCATGGATAGCTCCTTGTGCGTTATGGCAATCGAACTTGCGTGATCTCTCTTCATCCTTTACCTGCGCCGAATTATAGCGAGCATTGCGGCTCTTAGCAAGGCAGAACGATGCCGCGCGCGCCCCTCGCCCCTACTTCATGAAATAATCCGCCAGGCGCTGGCGCAGCCACTGCCGTGCGCGGTGCAGGCGGGTCTTGGCGTACTCCACCGACAGCCCCAGCGCCTCGGCCGTTTCCTGTGTGGAGAATCCATCCAGTTCACGCAGCTCGAAAACCACGCGCAGCTTTTCCGGCAGCACCTCGATGGCCGCCCGGATTTGCACCCGCGCCTCCCCCGCCCTGAAATCCTGTTCGGGCAGGCAGCGTCAATCGAACAACCGCATCCGTCCCTCATTTTGTTGGCATAACTCGCCAACGGTGGTACTATACAGCGTCAGATGCCCTCCAGCAAACCCAGACCAATCGCCATCGAAAGGACTTTGCTCATGCCAACCATGCACCGCACCTTGTTGACCTTCTTGCTTGTCTGCCTGTTTGCCGCCCTGCCGGCAGGCGCCCTGGCTGCTGAACTTTCGCAAACAGGCAAAGCGCCGGCCGCGGACCAAACCGGGCCGGCTGCCACCATTGCCGCCACGCTGATCGCCGGCAGCCTGGAACGCCCGGTCTACCTCACGGCTGCGCCGGCCGACCGCGCCCGCCTCTTCATCATCGAAAAGCGCGGCCGCATTCGCATCTACAAAAACGGCGGCCTGCTACCCACCTCGTTCCTCGATGTCTCTGCCCTGGTGCGCTACGGCAATGAAGAGGGGCTGCTTAGCATGGCGTTTCATCCCAACTACGCCAACAACGGCTACTTCTACATCTACTACGTCAATCTCTCCGGCAACCTGCAAATCGTCCGCTACAGCGTCTCCGCCAACCCCGACCTGGCCAATGCGGCCAGCGCCCTGACGATCATCACCATCGCCCATCCCACTAACTCCAACCACAACGGCGGCCAACTGCAGTTTGGCCCGGACGGCTACCTCTATCTCGGCACGGGCGACGGCGGCAGCGGCGGCGATCCACCCAACAACGCGCAAAACACCGGCGTCCTCCTGGGCAAGATGCTGCGCCTGGATGTGGACGGCGGCGCGCCCTACGCCATCCCGCCCACCAACCCCTTCGTGGGGCCAGGCAATCCGCTGGATGAAATCTGGGACCTCGGCGTGCGCAACCCCTGGCGTTTCAGCTTCGACCGCCTCACGCATGACCTCTGGATCGGCGATGTGGGGCAGGACAACTGGGAAGAGGTGGACCTGGAACCGGCCGGCAGCGCGGGCGGCGTCAACTACGGCTGGCGCTGCATGGAAGGCAACGCGCAGTACAACTTCTCAGGCAACTGCAGTTCGCTCACCCTCACCCCGCCGGTGCATGTCTACAGTCACGGCAACGGCTGCTCCATCACCGGCGGCTACCGCTTTCGCGGCTCGCCCAACAGCAGCTTCTTCGGCCAGTATTTCTTTGCCGATTACTGCGAGGGCAGCCAGGCGCGCACCCTCACCTTCAATGGCAGCGCCTGGACCGCAGCCAACCACACTCTCACGCCCCCGCCCGGCCGCAGCATCGCCTTCCTCAGTTCCTTCGGTCAGGACGCCATCGGCGATCTGTACATCGTCACCGATTGCTCGAGCTATGGCAGCAACTGCGGCGATGGCTCCGGCGCGGTCTACAAGCTGAGCCTGCGCCCCGCCTGCACCCCCGGCGCGTTCACCACCGATGTCAACGGCGACAACCTGCACGACGTCCTGGATGTGCAGCTTGTGGCAGCCGATTTCCAGCGCGCCGATTTCGTACCCGACTTCGATCTGAATTGCAGCGGCGCGGTGGATGTCACCGACATTCAGAGCGTGGCGACGGCGTGGGGCAGCCAGGGCTTGCAGCCGTGATCTCGCGCTTCGTCAGCCGGCGCTGGCGGCTGCTCACCCTCCTGGTTGCCGCGGCCGTCATTGGCATGGGCAGCCTGGGGGTGTGGCAGGCGCGGCGCCTCGGCGAGCGCCGGGCGCTCAACGCCGACATCCAGGCGCGGCTGGACGCGCCGGTTGTCGAACTGTCGGCTGCCGACGTTGACCCCGCGGCGCTCGACTATCGTCACGTGCGTGTGACAGTAAC
>JAYRVL010000188.1:0-4931 GCA_041918575.1 Anaerolineae bacterium
AGCCACACGTGCCCTACGCCGCGCAATCCGCCCGCCGGACCAGTCCGCCGCGTGGCCCATGCACTCGCGCCGACGCCCGCCAAAATCAACAACGCCATCAGCCGGTGGACCATTTGTAGCACGATCTGAAACGCGGTGACCGGCGGGATGCCGGCTTGCAGCGCGCGGCGCACCATGTAGTCAATGCCGCCCAGGTCGAGCAGATCGGCCGGCTGGCGGTCATCGGTACACAGGCAGATGCGCCGGCTGGTGGCCGGGGTGATCAGCGGCAGCAGCGTCTGCAGGTTGTGCGCGTTGGTGGCCTCACGAATCAGGATGAACAGACCGCGGCGCAGTTTTTCGAGCGCCTCGTCCACGGTGATGCATTCGTGGTCCGAACCGATGCCGGCGCTGGCATAGGCGTTGAGCGCACGGCCGCTGACCCCCGGCGCGTGTCCATCCACCGGCCGGCCGTAAAACGCGGCCAGCTTGGCCAACACACCTTCATCGCCGCTGATGACACCAGGGTAATTCATCACCTCGGCCAGGCCAAGCACCCAGGGGTTGTGACGCAGGTCGGCAATGTCTTCCGCCTCCAGGCGTGCGCCGGTGGTTTCCATGGCCGTGGCCGGCACGCACGATGGCACATTGACATAAACCGTCAAGGGGCCGTATTTGGCCGTTTCCAGCATGTAGCGGATACCGTCCAGGCCCAGGACGTTGGCGATCTCATGCGGATCGGTCACCACCGTGGTCGTGCCATGGGGAACCACCGCGCGGGCGAACTGAGGCGCCGTGCAGAGCGAGCTTTCAATGTGGACATGCGCATCAATCAGGCCGGGCGCCACGAACGCGCCATCCAGGTCATGCACCTCGCGCGCCGGGTAGCCGCTGCCAAAACCTACCACCTGCTCGCCGGCGATCACAATATCGGTCTCTTCGATCTCCCCGGAAAACACATTGATCAGGCGCCCGCCGCGCAACACCAGGTCAGCCTCTACATCCCCGCGCGCCGCCGCCAATCGTTCTTGCATGTTCATGATTCAATCCTCCTATCTTGATTATATCAATTGACGCTCTCCAAATCGAAATTTGAGAATCATCCCGCCTATGTTATAATCTTTGTGCATCTGGAGTCTACTCCCCTGCATTTCTTGCGCCCTCCGCAGTCTTTGTCCAGGCGCTTGCCTGCACGCAACGCCATTTGCCCGAACATTTTACAGCAACTTGAGGAGGAGAGTGTATGATTTCCAAACGTCTTGTGAATCTGATGGCCCTGTTCCTGATCTCCGCGCTTCTGCTGACCGCCTGCGCGCCGGCGACCACACCAGCCCCAGCCGAGCCAACCAAAGCGCCCGCCGCAGCCGGCATCAAGTTCGGTTTGATCCTGGTTGGCCCCTATAACGATCATGGTTGGAGTGAGGCCCACTACCAGGCCGGCAAGTACGTCGAGTCGAAAATCCCCGGCGCCACGATGGTCTACGTAGACAACGTCAATCCCGGCGCCAAGCCCGGCGTCACCGTACCGCAACTGGTGGATGACCTCGTGGGTCAAGGTGTCAAAATCGTCTTCACCACCTCGGACGATTTCAAAGATGGCACCCTCGAAGCGGCCACCAAGCACCCGGACCTGCCGATCGTCAACGTCTCTGGCGATCACGCCTGGAAGGATGGCAAGGACTTCAAGGCGCCCAAGAATCTGAGCAATTTCATGGGTCGCATGGAGTACGGCAAGATGATCGCAGGCTGCGCGGCCGCGCTGACCTCGCAGACCGGCAAGATCGGCTATCTTGGCCCCCTGATCAACGACGAGACGCGGCGCCTGGCCGCTTCGGTGTACCTGGGCGCCCGCTACTGCTGGACCGAATTCGCCAAGAAGGACGCCGCGGCGCTCAGCTTCAAGGTGACCTGGATCGGCTTCTGGTTCAACATCCCCGGCCAGACGCTCGACCCCACCAAGGTGGCCGACGACTTCTACAACAACGGCTACGATGTGGTCCTCTCCGGCATTGACACTACTGAGGCGCTGGTCGAGGGCGGCAAGATGGCGCAGGCCGGCAAGAAGGTCTGGACCATACCCTACGATTACGAGGACGCCTGCAAAGAAGCTGAAGCGATCTGCCTGGGCGTGCCGTACTTCAACTGGGGACCGTCCTACCTCAAGGCCGTGCAGATGGCCGCAGACGGCAAGTGGGCGCAGTATTGGGACTGGAACGCGCCGGACTGGGCCGACATCAACAACGCAGACACCAGCGCGGTTGGCTTCGTCAAGGGCCAGGCGCTGAGCGCAGACGCGGCAGCCAACGTGGACAAGTTCATCAAGGGCCTGGCCGATGGCTCCATCGCCCTGTTCAAGGGGCCGCTCAACTTCCAGGATGGCTCGGTCTTCCTGAAGGACGGCGAGGCAGCCACCGATCTCCAGGTGTGGTACCTGCCGCAGCTCCTCCAGGGCATGGAAGGCCCCAGCAAGTAACGTAAATCTCTCAACCTGGCCTGGCCTCCGCCCAAGCCAGGTTGAACCCTCCGCCAAACCCCCGCCTGCACCCCCCCACTCTGAGCGAACGAGGCCCGAAGGCCCGAACATTCAGCGTTCCTCGTTCCGGTTTCCTCATTCATCCCCCAGATCGGGTGCCGCCGCTGTGAAAGTTGAACTCCGCAACATCCATAAACACTTCGGGCCGGTGCGCGCCAACGACGGCATCAGCCTGCTCATCGAACCGGGTACCATCCACGGCATCCTCGGCGAAAACGGCGCGGGCAAAAGCACGCTCATGAAGGTGTTGACCGGCTTCATCTTTGCAGACAGTGGTGAAATTTTGCTCGACGGCCGACCGGTGGCTCTGACTTCCCCCGCCGAGGCGGTGCGCCTGGGCGTGGGCATGTTGCACCAGGACCCGCTCGATTTCCCTGCCCTGCGCGTGCTCGACAACCTGCTCGTCGGCAGCCCCGGCGGCGTTTTGCCCGACCGGGCCGGCGCACGCCAGGCGCTGCATGACCTGTGCGCGCAGTTCGATTTCAACATTGACCCTGACGCCCAAGTCGCCAGCCTGAGCATCGGCGAACGCCAGCAGCTCGAGATTGCGCGCCTGCTCTGGCTGGGCGTGCGCGTGCTCATCCTGGACGAGCCAACCACCGCCATCTCCGCACAGCAGCGCGCCAAGCTCTTCGCCGCGCTGCGCAAACTGGCCGCCCAGGGCAAGACGGTCATCTTCGTTTCGCACAAACTGGAAGAAGTGGAAGCCCTCTGCACGCAGGTGACGGTGATGGCGCGGGGCAAAGTCACCGGCGAGGCCGCCATGCCCTGCCCCACGGAGCGCCTGGTACAGATGATGTTCGGCCAGGCCATCACCTTCAAGAAGCGCGAGGCCCTGCCGCTGGGCGAACCAATCGTGACGCTGGACCACGTGACGGTCAGCGACTGGCGCCTGGAAGTCAACGATCTGTCGCTCGAACTGCTGGCCGGGCAGGTGATTGGCCTGGCCGGGCTGGAGGGCAGCGGCCAGCGGCTGCTCCTGCAGGCCCTGGGCGGCCTGCTGCGCCCCACCGCCGGCCGCATCCGCATTGGCGGCAAGGACATGACCAACCACGCATATCGGAACTATTTGCAGGCGGGGGTCGCCTTCGTACCGGCCAATCGTCTGGCCGAAGGGCTGGTGGCCGGACTGACCGTGACCGAGCATGTGGCGCTGGCCGAACGCAAACAGCCATTCCTGGTCAACTGGCCGCAAGCCGGGCAGACCGCGGTGGCGCGCATCAAGCAGTTCAACATCAAGGGGACGCCGACCAGCCCGGTGGAGGCGCTGTCGGGCGGTAATCAGCAGCGCACCCTGCTTGGCCTGCTGCCGCCCAGTCTGCGCCTGCTGCTGATGGAGCAGCCCACACGCGGCCTCGACATGGAATCCATCGAATACATTTGGGGGCTTTTACAGGAGCGCACGCGCGCGGGCATGGCGATCGTCTTCGCCTCGGCCGACCTGGACGAGTTATTGGACCGCAGCGATCACCTGTTGGTGTTCTTTGGCGGCCGGGTAGCGGGGCCGCTCGATTCCCGCCAGACCACGGTGGAGCAGTTGGGCGAGCTGATTGGAGGGAAGGGCTTTGCGTGACACACTCTCACGACCAGGCGTCAGCCTGGCAGAATGGTCTCTGCGCGTCGGCGGTATGCTGGCGGCTTTGGCGCTCTCCGCTTTGATCCTGCTCGCCATCGGCGCCTCCCCACTCGACGCTTTTGGGCTGATCATCAACGGCGCGTTCGGGTCGTCTGCGCGGTTGGCCTATGTCCTCACCGCGGCCGCGCCTGTGCTCCTGTGCGCGGCCGGTCTCCTGGTCACCTTTGCCGCGGGGCTGTGGAACATCGGCATCGAAGGCCAGGTGGTGTTAGGCGCCATCTTCACCACCGGCGTCCTGCGCTGGCTGCAGCCCAGCCTGCCGCCGGCCCTGACGCTGATCGCGGCCGGCTTGGGCGCGGCGCTGGGCGGCGCGCTGTGGGCCGTGTTGACGGGCCTGCTCAAGCGCTACGGCAACGTCAACGAGATTTTTGGCGGCCTGGGGCTGAACTTCATCGCCGGCAGTCTCACCGTCTACCTCGTGCTCGGCCCCTGGAAACGCCCGGGCATCGGCTCCACCAGCGGCACCGAACCGTTCCCGCCCTCGCTGTGGCTGCCGGCCTTTCCCGGTTTCCAGGTCAGCCCGGTGGAAATTCTCCTGGCCCTGGCGGCAATTGCGGTGGTCGGCGTTGCGCTGCGCGGCACCTACTTCGGCCTGCGGCTCAAGGCCATCGGCAAGAACGTGCGCGCCGCCTACACCCTGGGCGTCTCCACCGATCGCCACATGCTGTTGGCCTTTGCCATCTGCGGCGCGCTCGCGGGCTTGGCCGGCTGGGTGTTGATCGTCGGTACCAGCGCCCGGCACAACCTCTTCCCGCTGATTTCCGGCGGCTATGGCTTCCTGGC
>JAYRVL010000189.1:0-4802 GCA_041918575.1 Anaerolineae bacterium
AGCCCGCTTTTGTTCGTAAACCACAACCGGCCATCGGCGGCCAGCGCGGCCTGTCTCGTGCCGAAAACGGCTTCGGCGGCGGCGGCTTCCCAGGTGTCGCCATTGTCGTGCGAGCGGAAAAGCTGGCTGTGACCGGCCGCTTCGTCGCCCCGGAAGAGGTAGAGCACGCCCGGCCCCACCAGCAGTTTCAGGTTGTAAACGTAGGATGGCAGAGTCAGATTGGCGCGGGTCGCCGACCAGGTGAGTCCGCCATCGGTCGAGCGCGTCAGCGTCGGTCGTTCGCCGCCGCTGACCGCAAAGACGGTCTGCGTGGCTGTGTAATCGGCCGAGAAGCCGAGCAGGAATCCGCCGCTGACGGGCGCCTGCACATCGCTCCAGGTGGCGCCGCGGTCTGTGCTGCGCCGCATGCGCTCATAGCCGAGCAGGAACAGCGCGCCGTCGGGCGCAAGGGTCAGCGCGCCGGGGGGTGAATAGCCATTTTCCGGCGCCATGATCTGCTGCCAGCGCCCCGCCTGCGCCTGCCAGGCGTAAATGCCGGTCGTGCGGCTGACGAAGAAGGCCTGGTCCGCGCTGGTTGCGACGACCGGCTGCGTGCTGCGCAGATCGCCCAGGCCGGCCGCCAATAACTCCCAGGTGACGCCGCCATCGCGGCTGCGTTGAACGGCCGCGCCGCCGTCTGCGCCGCCCGCGCTGCTGCGGAACAGCACGCCGGGCGCCGCGACCGTGAAAAGGCCATAGGAATAGGCGCGACCGAAATGGGCGCTTTGCCAGGCCTGGCCGTCACGCGTGCGGTACAGCGCGCCGCCTGCGTTGACGTACAACCAGCCGCCGGCCGGGTCGAAAGCGAGCGAATGAGTCGCCATCTCATCGGCGGTCGGCGCGGCGCTGGCCTGGAAGCGGGGCGTTTGCGGCGCCAGGCTGGCAAGCGGCAGGACCACCACGGCTGGCCGGTCCCGCGCCAGGCCGTAGAACTGACGCCGGCCGGGATCGAAGATCAACTGCTCGATCGGCGTCAGGCCCTGCCAGAACCCTTGCAGCGTGAGCGAGTCCATGGACACCGCGGCCAGGCTGGCGCCAAAGCTGACCCACAGCCGCCTTTCCTTTTCATCCAGCGCCAGCAGTCCAGTCAGGCCGGCCAGGCGACCGCGCTCCTGGCCGGTGGGGCTGAGCCATTGAATCGCTTCCTGGTTCTTGCTCATGCTGTAACTGATGTAGGCGTCACCGTTGGCGGCGAAGGCGATATCGGTGATGAAACTGAAGTAGCCGGGCACGCTGATCGGCTGCTGGCTGCCGGGCGCAAAATACTGCACATAGCTGCTGTTGTTCGAGCCGGGCACGCCGTTGTTCATCAGCGCCAGGACATAGCCGCTGACCGGGTTGACCAGCGCGCCATACGCGGCCGGGTTGGGGCTGAAGCCCTGCGGCGTTGGGAACGTGGCCTTCAACTCGTCCACGCGCGCGCCGCTTTGCGTGTAAACCGTGATCCCGCTGCGGGCAATGTAAACCCGGTCGGCCGTGGGATCGGGCGCGGGGACGCCGGTTTGCGGGAAAACGGCCCGCGTCGCGCCGGTTTTCACATCCAGCGCCGCTGCGCCCGCCGGCCGGTTGACGACCAGGAGCCGCCTGGCCTTGTCCAGGGCGATGGGCGCCTGGCCCTCCCAAACGTCTTGCACGCGGCCGCTGATCAGGCTGACCCGGTGAATGCGGCCCTGGTCATCGGCCACGAACAACGTGCTGCTGGCCTCATCCAGCGCCATGTCCACCAGGCGCACGCCCACGATCAGGCGGCCGGCGGTTTGCAGGGTGCTGGCCTGCACCACGGCCACGTTGGCCGGGCCGTAACGGGCCAGCGCCAGCACGCGGTCCGCGTCCAGGGCTGCGAAGGTATCAGGCTGCGCCTGGCCGGGCCAGGACTGTTCGATCTGCATCTTGAGGCTGGCGGCATCGAGCGCCTGGATGACCATGTCACTGGTGGCGTTGGCCTGGTTGTAATGATAGCCGCTCAGCAGCAGGCGGCCGCGCGGGGCATCGTAGAACAGGCCGCTGCCGCCGGGCACGGTGGCCGTGACGACCTGCTGCAGGTCGGCGCTGAGGCGCTGCACCTGGGCCGGAGGACCGCTGCTGCGCACGGCCCAACCGCCATCGGGCAGGGCGACCATGCCGCTCTGGTAAAAATCGGGCAGCGTGGTCTGCGCAAGGGGCTGGCCGTCGGTGGCAGCGAACACCTGCAACTGCGATGGGTAGCCGCTGCGACTGACCAGGATGCGGCGGCCGTCGAGGGCCAGGGCGTCAACCTGCGTCAGGGTCTGGCGCCAGCGCGGGGCAGGGTTGTCGGCCGCGGCCAGCGTGGCGCTGTCGTAGGCGGCCAGGCCCTCTTCGCCGGCCGTGATGAGCAGGCTGCCGTCCGCGCTCAGCGCCGCGGTATGCACCCGATCCAGGCGGTGACCGGGTTGGCCGCTCAACAGATCGAAGCTGAGCAGCACCTGCTTGTCCCGGTCAATCACGAAGGCCGCGGCGCCATCAGGTGTGAGCAGCAAGCGGCCGCTCCCACCCGTGAGCGGCGCCAGGGGCAGCAGCCGGGCCACGCGCTGGCCGGCGATTTCGAGCACGGCGATGACCGGCTGACGATCAGGGCCGTGAACACTGTAGACGTAGGCCAGGCCGCGTTTGGCGTCCACGGCCAGGTCGCTGGGGCTGAAGGCGTCGCCCACGCCGGGCGCGCCCAGGTCACGTTCGGAGATGACGAGCGGGGCGGTGGTGGGTTTGGGCGCCGCCGGCCGCGTGGGCGCGGGCGTGCTGGTGGCTGGCCTGGTCGCGCTGGATGTGGGCGTTTCGGTGGGGTCGAAGGGGATGATGGGGGTGGCGCCGCGGGCGGCCGGCGGCGGATCGAGCGGCTCCTCGCTGCGGGTGGCGCGTGGGGTTGGAAGTGCATCCGCCGTGGTCGGCGAGGGCTGCGCAGGCGACGGTTCTTGCGTGCGAACGGCAGACGGGGTGACGCCGGTGCGCGCGGCCGGTGTTGGCGTGAGCAGCGGACGACAGGCGCTGAGCAGCAACCAGGCCGCGAGACAACTGCTGACGAGCTTCATCCAGGACATTGGGCGATTCATGTGGCACCTCCGCATCCGCTCCAGGCTGCTTGTACCCATCAAAGTAATGTAAAGACGCTGATTTCCGGCCGGCAGTTCAGCCGCGGGATGACGCCCAGGCCGCGGTTGGTGTACAGCGTCATGTCGCGCACGGTGTAGCGGCCGATGGGGTATTTGCGCCCCATGCTGGGCAGAAAGGGTGGGCCAATCAGCGGCAGTACGATCTGCCCGCCGTGTGAGTGACCCGAAAGCTGTAAGTCGAAGCGCCCGGTGGCGGCCGCGACATCGGCAAAGTCCGGTTCGTGCGCCAGCAAAATGGCGCAGCCGGCGGCGGGCAGCAGCGCCAGGACATCGCCCAGCCGCGCGGCGCCGGCGCGCACGTCGTCAACGCCGGCCAGGTGCAGGCAGGCGTCGCCGCGGCGCACCACATGCACCGCGTTGTTCAGATCAATCAAGCCCGCTTCCTGGAACATCTGGCGCAGGAGCGCGGGCTGCTGCCAGTGGTCGTGATTGCCCAACACCGCGACGGCGCCGTCAGGCGGGGTGAGGCGCGCAAGCGCGGCGCGCAGATCGGCCACGAACAGTTCGGTCGCGTAGGTCACGAAGTCGCCGGTGATGGCGACCAGGTCAGGCTGCTGCTGGTTGACCAGGTCCACGATGGCGGTCAGTCGGCGCCGCGTCATCCAGCCGTCCATGTGAATGTCGCTGATCTGCAGCAGGCGGTAGCCGCGAAATTCCGGCGCCAGCCGCGGCAGGGTGAGGGTGAGGTGGTTGATCTCGAACCAGTCCAGGCCCCAGTGCCGCCGCGCAAAGCGCAGCCCGCCCAGGTTCATGAAGCCGGTGTGGAATGAAGCAATGGTGGCCGTGCGCAGGAACTTCCAGGCCCTGACGCCCAGCCCGTACAGGATGGGTTTCGATGTTGTTGTCACGACAATGGTCTCCACCCGCATTGTACCATGATCGCGCCGTCGCGTCATGAAACGGCCGACGGCGTCGGCGTCTTGGCCTCGCCGACGGCCAGCGGGATGCCGTTGATGAACAGCACCAGGTCGAACCGCCGTGACTGCGCGCCCGCGGTGAAGACGAGCTGCGTGGCGACCAGGCAGCGGTTGTTCCTGGCCGCCTCGAAATCCAGCAGCCGGACGGGGGTGTGTTCGCCGTGCGGGCCAAACGGCAGCGTGCGCTCCCCGCGCAGCCAGGCGCTAAACTCCTCGTTGGCGCGCACCAGGCCGTCCGCGTTGACCGAAAGCAGGATGGCGCGCAGCCGGTAGAGCACTTCGTCGGCGCGGTCAGGCCGCGCGGCGATCTCCGGGTTGAGGCGGATCAGTGCGTCGCGCAGGAAGCTCCAGCCGAGGCTTTCCGGCCGGGGCGTGGCTGCTTCCGTGCGATAGGCGGCGCGGGTTCGCCGATGCGCAGCCCGGCCGCCGGCTGCGGGCCGCAGAGGAGGTCACAGGTCAGCGAGTCGCGCACGGCCTCATCCACGTTGCGGACGACGTCGCCGCAGCGGACGGTGTGCCAGTTGGAGCGGCGAGTGGATCCAGAAGGGGTGTCAGGTGGGGGGTTCATGACCTGGCAACGACAGCAACGGCGTCACTCGCCCAATCCAGGCGGCGCTTCAGGTCGTTGCAATGACTGGGCGGAAGCAGTTTGTCGTGCTGAAGGCGCCCCACCACGATACCCGGTGCAATGCCGGCATCGGTAGCGAAAGCCAGGATC
>JAYRVL010000190.1:0-10617 GCA_041918575.1 Anaerolineae bacterium
AAGCCGATCACGCTGCCGCCAAAGCGGTCCAGTTCGGCAATCAACGGGTCGTAGACCTGGTTGAGGTAACGCGTCAGCTCCTCAGCGCCGCGCTGCGGCCCCAGCGATCGTGCCAGCGCGGCCGCCAGCGGGGTGAAGCCGGAGATGTCCACGAACAGCGCCGCGCCGACGGACGTTTCTGGCAGGATGACGCCAGCCGCCATGGCCTGGCGCCGATCCGTGGGGAGATAGACCGACAGAAGCTCGATCGGTGTTTGCATCACAAAATACCAACTCTACCCGTAGGTCACGCGTCCGGCGTGACGACGCTCTCGGCGACCAATCACGCTTCGGCGCGCCAACGGGGCAAGCCGGAGGCTTGCGTTACAGCCGACACCCAACAGCGCCAACCCAACCGCGACCCACAGGATCGAACGGCCGGGCAGAGCGGCGTTTGCGTCCAGGGCGCTCAGCCTGACCGCGGTCGGCGTGGAGGAGATGATGATCGCTGGGCCGGACGTGAGCGGAGAACTGAAGTAGCCGCCCACCACCTCGGCGGCAACCTGGTAGGTGCCGGCCGCCGGCGCGGTGATCGTGATGACGGCCGCGCCGTCAGGCCCCACCGGCGCCAGGTACGAGGTGTGCGGCCGGTCGAGCAAGTCGAGGTCGAAGCGAACCAGGGCTTGGGTGAGATCGCCGGGCGTGCCATCATCGGCCTGCGTTACCTGGGCTGCCAGCGCCAACGGCTGCCCGGTCGCGCCAATCAGCGCGCCGGTGTAGACGACGCTGGTATCTTCCGCGCTCAGAGTCAGCGGAACCGCGGCCGCGGCGGGGTTGTAGCGCAAATCGTCCAGGCTGAGGACCTGGCCGTTGCCCAGCGGGATGTCGCCCACGAAGTAAACGCTCAGTGAATAGACGCCGGCCGGCGCGGGCAGATCGCCCAGCGGCGCGCGGCCGCTGTAGTCGGTGATGACCGGTTTTGCCAACGGATCGCTGGCCGGCCGGTGGACAGCGGCCGCGGCCAGCGCGGCGTCGTGCGCCAGGAAGAAGACAGTCTTGGACGCCAGGCGGCGACCATTGGCGTCTGTCAACTCGGCCAGGGCGTTGATGGGATCGCTGTACTGACCTGCCAGCACTGTGGGCGTGAAGACCAGCGACGTGTCCTGCTTGACGATGGTGAAGGGCGCGCTGGCAGAGGCCGGCGCGTAGGTGGGCGTGCCGGGGAAGGCCACGCGCATCTGGCTGGCGCCGGGGAGGCCGTACAATGACAGGTTGACCGTGCTGCGGCCATCGGCGCCGGTGACGCCCAGGCGTACCTGCGTGCCCAGGCTGAAGATCAACGGCTGTGAGGCAAGCGGCGCGCCCAGGCTGGTCAGTTCAGCGGTGAAGGGCAGTTCAACGCCGAACGGGCCGCTGTCGGGCGGCGCGAGCAGGGCGACCTCGGCCGGTTCGGGATAGGATGGGGGCGGCGCGGCCGGGTCGCTGCCGGGCGTCAAGTAGGCGCCGGCGTTGGTGAGCAAGGAGACCAGGCCAACGCCGTTGACGGCCTGCACGACGGCGCGGAGGTTCGATGGGTCCGCATAGGGTAGATTGAGCGTTCCCTCCCACAGTCGGGAATCGGCGGAGTTCTGCGCCAGGTCCAGCGATTGCCATTGGCCGAACAAGGGGCCGTCTACGGCGGTGTAGGTGACCCAGACAGCCTGGATGCCGGCGGACGGATCGCCCACGACGACCGCCTGGAAAGTGACCTGGCCGACGCCGGGTGTGCTGGTGACGCGCACGATGGCGGGGGGTGCGGCCAGGGCCGGAATGTTGCCGGTGGTGGTCAGCAGCCGCGTGGACTGCGGCGCGCTGTCGGCGAAAAGTCCGGCCTCGGCAGGCGCTTGCCGGGTCGGATAGACGGTGGTGTTGGCGCTGTAGAAGAGGCGAAAGTCCAGCGCGTCGAGGCGGCGCAAGACGCCGGTGGGCGAAGTGGGCGAGGCGGCGCGGTACTGCGCGGGACGCAGAGCGAGCGCCGTGCGTCCGGCGGCGCTGTTCGCCAGCGCGTCGAAGTAGTTGATGTCCCAGGGCTTGACCGGGTAGAAGGAATCGTTGAAGAAGGGGATATGCACCCCGCGCACTTCGGTCGCGGCGGCGCCGGTCAAGGGCAGGATGTCGTCCAGGTCGGTGTAGCGACCGCCCCGGAAGCCAACCCCGCGCAGCGCCTGCCCGCTGACCTGGACATTGCGCATTTCCAGGGGCAGGATCGGCTCTGTAGGATGAACGACGACGCCATCCGCGCCGGTCAGATAAGCCGCCTCCACCGTGGCAGTGGTGGAGTTGGTGTGTAGAATTTTGGTCTGCAGACTGAGGGTTGGCGTGATGGTGACATCGGCAAAGCGCAGGCCCAGGGTCAGACCGGGGTTGACGTCGAAGGGCGCGGTGGCTTCGACGATGGAGGGCGGGATGGGCGGGTCGCCGCGGCCGTTGGGCAAATCTACGCTGAGCATGGGCAGGCCAAAGAGGGTGGAGATGAGGAGGGCTTTCTGGTCAATGCCCGACAGGGAGGGGATGCTCGCCAGGTAGGCCCGTTTGGCCGCGACCAGGGCTTTGCCGACGGGCACCGGGCCGGCGCCGGCCAGGAGGGCGCGGCTGAACTCCGTGTAGAGCTTTTCGCTGTACTCGATGAAATCGGTGTCGCCGTACTGGTAGCCGGTACCGCCGATGAAGGTGACGCGCTGGCGCGCAAAGGCCTGCGCCCAGTCCGGCTGCGGGGAGATGCCGGTGATGCCGTGCGCGTTGACCAGGCTGTAGCCTGAGTGGCAGCCGGCGCTGAACAAGATGGCGTTCTGCAGATCTACCGTGGACGAGGCCACCTCAGAGGCGAGCAGGCGGGTGGCGTAGTCGGCGGCCAGGGCGCTGCCCGCGCTGAAATGGCCGGCCAGAAAGATCAGGTCATGGCGGCTGCCCAGGAGGCTGGCAGCCAGGTCTGCGGCTGTCCAGGCGTTCGGATCGGCCGGCGACTGATTGGCTGGGGCGATCAGGGTGTCGGCGGCCGCGCCGATGCCCAGTTCGAAGGCGGTTTGCACCTCTTGGCTGGCGTCGGTGAGAAAGTCATAGCCGGTGACGAGGGACGCGGTGGGGGTGTCCACCACGCCGGCCGCCGTCGCCAGGTAGGCGTCCACCATACCGATGATCTCGGCGGGGGTTTCCACCAGGCGCCCCACGGCCAGGTCAGGCACAGGGAAGGTGCTCGTCTGATGCTCCAGCTCGATGGCTGCGCCGTAATCATCCTGGCTGAGCAGGTAGCCCAGGCGCAAGCTGGCCTGCGAGGCGGAGCTGTCACGCACCGGCGGGACATAGTTGCGTTCGCTGGCAAGCAGGGCCTGGTCAGGATGGCGGAAGAAGGGGATGACGTTGTCATCGCCCACCAGCACCAGGTAGGCCAGCGGGTTGGTCTGGCGGTAGCGGGCCACCACGGCCTCGATGGCCTCGGCCACCAGGTTCTTGGCGGTGGGGCAGGCGGGGAAGGCATCGGCCTGCGCGTTGGCGGCCGCCACCCGGTCGTCCGCGCTCACGTCAATGATCGCCGCGTGGACTTCCGGCCGACCGGCCAGCGCCAGCAGTTTGCTCGCCAGGGTGGGGGTCAGCGGATCGGCGGGGGCCAGGCGGCCAGGGTCGGTCAGGATCAGGGTTTGGAAACTGCCGGCCGCGGCGGGTAGGCTGGTGGCCGGCAGGGTCGCGCTGACGCCGTCGCACACGTCCGATTGCAGCATCACTTCCAGGTGGAAGGCCTGGGCCGGGCTGAACGCGCCGTTGCGGCCGCGCACGCGAATATAAAAGTCGCCGGTGTTGTCCCACGTGTTGATGGCGATGCCTTCGCTGGCAGTCCCTTCGAAGCCGGCCGCAGCCAGCACGCTGCGCACCTGCGCGCTGGCGTAGGCTTCCGCATCGGGCGAGTAGACATCCGGGCTGTACACGTCCGGGCTGTAGACATCCGGGCTGTACACGTCCGGGGAGTAGACATCGGGGCTGTAGACATCCGGGCTGTACACGTCGGGCGAGTAGACATCCGGGCTGTAGACGTCGGGCGAGTAGACATCCGGGCTGTACACGTCCGGGCTGTAGACGTCCGGGCTGTACATATCCGGGCTGTAGACATCGGGGCTGTACACGTCCGGGCTGTAGACATCGGGACTGAAGGCGTCTGGCGCAAATTCGGCGCCGAGTTGGGCCAGGTCGGTCAGCGAGGCGGGCGGGTTGAGCGAGGCGTAGACCTGGGCAATGTCCTTGAACAGGGTCAGATCGTAGTTGGCGGGCAGGTTGGTCAGTGTGACGGTCATCTTGCCCTGGGGCGCAATGCTGATCTTGTACCAGCGCGATTGGCCGGGCCGGCTCAGATACTGATCTATCTCGCCATGCCAGATCGAGGCCTGCGGGGACCGGGGCGGCGCCAGGGGGAGGCGGTAGGCCAGCGGCCAGGTGACGTTGTTGGGACCGACGGCCTGGCAAGGCCCAAACTCCGAAGTGTTGCCGAGGCTGTCGGTGGCGGCGGCGGTGACGAAATGATTCATGGGCAGGGCCAGCGGCGCGGTCATGGAAAAAGCCACGCTGCCAGACACATTGGTAGTGGCGGCGAGGGCGCCGAGAGGAACGCCGCCCTCGCCGTAGGCGCTGGCGTCGCAGGCGATGTTGTCGAAGAATTCCAGGATGAACCGCCGGCCGGGGAATGCGTCCAGGCGGCCGCTGATGAGCGTGTTGTTGCCGTCGGGCACGGCGCTGAAGACCAGCGGGTAGTTCTGGCCTTCGTTGGCGCCGCCATCGTCATCGCCGATGTCGTTGAGCGTCGGCCCGTCGTCGTCCAGATCAATGCCCAGGTCGCCGTTCAGCTCGATGCGGTTGCCTCGCCAGGTGTTCTGGGCGCTGCTGACCACGGTGATACCATCGGCCTGATTGAAGGCGATGCGGTTGAATGCGCCCTCGCCCGGCCCGCCAACGGTGTTGCCGCCGGCATCCTCGATGTAGACGCCGCTGCCGCCGTTGCCCAGGTCTTCCATGCCGGTGACATCGGCGCCGATGATGTTGCAGGTCAGGGTATTGTCGCCGGCCTGCAGCAGCTCCACGCCGTGCAGATCGAAGCGGTTGATCACCAGGCCCGTCACCGTGCTGCCGCCTTCCAAAATCAGGCCGGATGCTTCCAGCGCCGCGCTGCCATTCAGTTCGATGAGCAGGGTAGGCGGCCAGGCGGCGCAGTTGGCGCTGGGCTGCGTCAGGCCGTTGATGATGACCGCATCGGTGACGACCGGCAGCGCCGAGTTGAGGGTGATGGAGTGCAGGCCGGAACCGGGAATGGCAAAATGGATTTGGTCGGGCGCGCCGACGTTGGGATGACTGTTGGCCGCGATCAGGGCATCGCGCAGGGTGCAGTAATGCCCATCGCAGACGCCGACGCTGGCGTCATCGGTGGTGTTGACCGTCAACACAAAGCCGCCCTGGGGCGCAGCAGCCTTGCAGTCGGTGCGGTGTTGATTCGGCGCCGCGCAAGCAGACGCCAGGCTGGCGCCCCAAACTGGGCTGCCCAGGCTGGCGCTCAGGATGAGAACTGCGGCTGCACAAACTACGAACAGCCCGACGGCGCGCAGGGGGCGCTGGCAGGGGCTATCAGAATCAAAACACCGATTCATGCGTTCTTCTCCAGATCATTGATCGTTTCCGCCAGGACAGTAGTTGACACTGCGGCAGGTCATCGGGAAGAATTCACTGTGACCGGGCAGACGCCTATGATACCACCAAAGCCCGATTTCCCGTAACTGCTCAACCTGCGGCGCTCAGGCAGCCGCCGAATCATGTTCCTCAAATTCATGCATGGCTCTCGCCTGCGGCAGTCCGCCAGCTTTTTCTTGACCTTTCCCCGCGCCGCGTGTTATGATGAAGACGTGCCCAGATTCTTTGATTGCGAGGACATCAATGCCATCACTCCGGCTTGGACTGAATATCGGTTACTCCGGCGCCAAGATCGAACTCCCATTGGAAATGATTCAAGAGGCGGACCGCTTGGGCTTTTTTGCCGTGTGGACGGCGGAATCTTACGGCTCCGACGCGGTGACGCCCCTGGCCTGGCTGGGCGCGCTGACCCGCCAGGTTCACCTGGGCACGGCCATCATGCAGATGCCGGCTCGCACCCCGGCCAACACCGCAATGACCGCCATGACGCTCGACCAACTGAGCGGCGGTCGCTTTCTGCTCGGCCTGGGGCTTTCTGGCCCGCAGGTGGTCGAAGGCTGGCACGGCCAGGCTTACGGCAAGCCGCTGGGCAAAACGCGTGAGTATGTCCACATCGTGCGCGAGATCTTCAAGCGCGAGGCGCCCCTGGTACACAGCGGCGAATTCTACCAGGTTCCCTACCAGGGCGTGGATGCCACCGGCCTGGGCAAGCCGTTGAAAAGCATTCTACACGGCCGGCCAGACCTGCCCATCTACCTGGCGGCCATTGGCCCTAAGAATGTGGAGATGGCGGCGGAGATTGGCGATGGCTGGCTGCCCATCTTCTTCTCACCCCGCCACTACGCGCAAACCTATCAGCCCCAGGTCGAGGCCGGTTTTGTCAAAGCGGGCGGCGGCAAGAGTGTGGCGAATTTCGATATTGCCCCATCCGTGCCGGTGTCGGTGGGCAAAGATGTGAACCACGCGCGCAACCTGATCAAACCGTTCCTGGCCCTATACATCGGCGGCATGGGCGCCAAGGGCAAGAACTTCTATCACGACCTGGCCTGTCGCTACGGCTATGCTGAGGCAGCCGACCAGATTCAGGAACTCTACCTGGCCGGTAAGAAATGGGAAGCCATGGCCGCGGTACCGGACGATCTGGTGGATGATGTGGCGCTGTGCGGGCCAAAAGAACGCATCGCCGAGCGCCTGGAACTATGGCGCAACAGCCCCATCACCACGCTCAACATCACCACTCTGACCATCGAGGGCCTGCGCGTCATGGCTGAACTGTTGCTTTAACGCCCTCCCTGCTGCAGTCCATCAAGGAGTTGCACGCTGTAGAGGTATACCCGTCGTGCTTTATCCCATTGGCAGCGTAAAGGAGCTTCGTAAGCACGACGGGCGCCAATCTTCACGATGCCGAGTGACGCCCGCGCACGAAGTCCCGCATCAGTTCCCACACGGTTTTCGCCCAGGCGACGCTGTCGCGCGAGAGCCGCGGCCACTGCACCGCGGCCAGGGTGAGCAAAAACGCCATCAGCAGAAGTCCCAACTCTGGATAGAACCACAGAACCAATAGCCCGGCCGTGACGTCAATGATGCGCAGGAAAATGATCGTGATCGGTTTGCGCTGCGCCAGCGCGGCCACGATCAACGCCAACAGGGTGTAGGAAACGCCGAGCCACCAGGGCAGGAACCCCGCCAGCACGATGAAGGCCAGGGTGGCCCAGGTAAAGATCACGTCCACGGCAAACTCGTGGCGGCCAAGCCAGGATGGTTGGCGATTGGGGATGCGCCGGGCGATGAACCCATCCAGGTTGTCGCTGATCCACGCCACCATCACCAGCATGAGCACCAGGGGTACGGCGTCGCGGCCGCGTGCCGCGCCGAGCGCCACCACCAGCGCTGCCAACAGAAACCGGCTTGCGGTTAGAAGGTCTGGAATCCAAATCATCATGCTCATTTACCATCGAATCCCCGTGGAGGCAACCCGTCAGGTAGCTGCGGGTTGACTGACACGTTCGTGACCGGTTGGGCCGCGGCTGATCGGCCATAATCAGCCCGCCAGTAGTCCGCCGCAAAAATCATCGCCCCGTGCGCCGATGAACGTCCCGACCGTTACGGAGGTTCACATCATGTTTTCTACTCTTGTTGTGTGCGTGATCATGATCGTCTTGGCATTTTCCGCATTGGCGCTGACGCATTGAACGCCCGCCCCGGCGCCTCTAGCGCAAGGTGCGATTCCGCCGCGCGCTCTGCGACCTTTGCGGTGAAAAATGCAGTTACGCCTGGAATTGTTGTTCTACCCTGGCTACCCGCCCATCCAGGCCTCGATGGGCGCGCGGCGGCAAAAGGCCCGAAACGCGGCTGCTTCCGCCAGCAGGGCCTGGAGTTCGGCCTGCGCCACGGCGCGCAACTTCTCCTGACTTGCCTCACTGTCCATCCTGTCCATCACCCGGCCGTGGCTCATAGCCTCTTGAACGGGCGCCAGGCGCACCCGGTCGCTGGTCTGCCAGCCCTGTATCTGCACGCGGCCGAACAGTTCAAGCCAGGCCAGGCCGCGGCGCACGGTTAGCTCGCGCTGCCCCAGGCCGGCCGCCACTGCCGGCACATGCAACTCGCCCCCGCGGCGCGTGATGGCGTACTTAACCATACCGAGCAGATTGCGCAAAAACAGCTCCAGGCGGTCCTCTGCGGTGGTCAGGTTGACCAACGCCAACTGCGGCGGCGCCACCCGCTCCAACACGCGGTCCAGGTCCGTCCGCCCCGGCGGCGCGCTCCAGATAATCAAGGGCCGGCCCGCGTCCAAATTGCGCCGATCGCGCACCGGGCCTTCCAGCGCCACATGCCCCTCACCCCAAATCTGCCAGGCGTCGCCGCTGCTCAACAGCCGGCGCACCTCAGCCAGCGGATCAGGCAACCCGCGCAGATCGGTAATCGGTATCGCGGCGGGTGCAGCTGGCGCCTCCACGGCCGCGGGCCGGCGCAGGCGCACGCCCGCCACGACCAACTGCAAGGAGGTCTCGCCTCGATACTCGTTCTGCGCCAGGCTGTAGGCGATGTCCAGCGTGCCCTCCGGCAGGTCCGCATCCGCGCCGCCCCACCACACCACATCCTGCACATGGCCCTGGGCATCAGCAATAGTCAGCTTGCGATGGCGGCGAGTGCGGCCGATCAGGCGATGCCCCAGCACCGTCACGCCAAAGGTGGCAAGCGTGACCGGTGGATTGCCTTCGCCAAAGGGCGCCAGGCGATTCAACTCCTGCACCAGGGGCAAGGACAAGTCCTGTAGGGGCAGAACGGCATCCAGCGTCAGGGCGTAGGCATCGTCCGGCGTGGTGCGAACGGCGGCTACGGTGTTGGACAGCGCCCGGCGCAGTTCAGGCAGGCGCTCGATGCGCACTGTCAGACCGGCCGCGCCAGAATGACCGCCAAAGCGTTCGAGCAGGTGCGCGTTGGCGGCGATGGCCTCGCCCAGGTCAACGCCGGGCACAGAACGCGCCGAGCCGCGCGCCAACCCATCCGGTGTTGGCATCAAGAGCAGCGTCGGGCGCCGGTACTGCTCGGCCAGGCGGTTGGCGACGATGCCTAACACGCCGGGGTGCCAGGCCGGATGCGCCAGGATCAGCATCTGCGTGTCCAGCAGGCTGGGATCACGCGCCAACATCTCCTGCGCGGCTGCCTCCACCTGGTCGCAGAGCAGCTTACGTTCGTTGTTCAGCCCCTCCAGTTGAGCAGCCAGGATGCGCGCCGCGGTGATGTCGGTGGTGGTGAGGAGTTCGACAGCCTGGGTGGCGTCTGCCAGGCGGCCCAGGGCATTGAGCCGCGGGCCAAGCTGAAAGCCGATGGTTTCGGCGTCCACGCGCCGCGGATCGAGATTGGCCTGCGCCATGAGCGCCTGTAAGCCGGCGCGCGATGATTGGCGCAGTTGCAGCAGGCCGCGCTGCAGCAGGTAGCGCGTGTCGCCCACCTGGCGAGCCACGTCGGCCACGATCCCCAACGCAACCAGGTCGAGCAGACGCGCCTCATCGCCAGAGCGACCGGCGCGGCGGTAGAGCGCCTGCATCAGGATGAAGGCGACGCCCACGCCCGGCAGCTCGCGCAGCGGGTGCGACTTCGGCAGCAGCTTGGGTTCCACCAGGGCTTCGACGGCCGGCAGATCGGCCGGCAGGTCGTGATGATCGGTGACGATGACTTGCACGCCGCGGCCGCGCGCCAGCGCAATGGCCTCATGCTCGGCCACGCCGGTGTCGCAGGTCAGCAGGAGATCAACCCCCTGGGCCAGCAGCTTTTCCAGCGTCGGCAGCTTGATGCCATGACCTTCGCTCAGGCGATGCGGAATGACATAGAGCGGCTGTGCGCCCAGGTCACGCAGCGCGTCAACCAACAGGGTCGTGGCTGTCTGCCCGTCCACATCGAAATCGCCCCACACGGCCAGGCGCCGACGCTGGCGAATGGCCTGCCAGAGCAGGTCGGCAGCGGGCGCCACGCCCGGCAGCTCTTCGGGCGGAGCAGGAACGTAGCGCTGCCAGTCCAGGAAGGCGACGGCCGCGGCAGGGTCGGTCAGTCCACGCCGCGTCAAAATTTCGGCCAGCAAAGGATGCCCGCCAACCGCGGCGCGCAGCGCCGGCGGCGGCGTGACCGCGGCAGGTTCTATCCATTGTGGTTGCGTCATGATCGCTTCTCCACTGCTATTTTAACACGGACTGGCGCGGGCGCATAAAGATAGGAGGTAGGAGGTAGGAGGTAGGAGGTAGGAAGTAGGAGGTAGGAAGTAGGAAGTAGGAGGTAGGAAGTAGGAGGTAGGAAGTAGGAGGTAGGAAGTAGGAACTAGGAGGTAGGTACGAGTTGCGCCTGGTTCCTGCGGCGGAAAGGTGAAGTCAATTCCGGCTTGCAGTATGGATGGCTGGCCAGGTGGGGTCTATAGTAAGTCAGATAAAGGCTTGGGAT
>JAYRVL010000191.1:0-11888 GCA_041918575.1 Anaerolineae bacterium
CGTGCCCTTTGCCTTTGCCGTGGCCGCGCTGGCAACCAAACAGCTCGGCAACGCCTGGATCCGCTCGATTCGCCGCTGGACGCTGATACCCTGGCTCTTTCTATCGCTCGGCATCCTGTTGGGCAGCCAGTGGGCTTACATCGAACTAGGCTGGGGCGGCTACTGGGCCTGGGACGCCGTTGAAAACGCCAGCCTCCTGCCCTGGCTGACCGCAACGGCTCTTCTGCATTCGATCGTCATCCAGGAGCGCCGCGGCATGCTCAAGGTGTGGAACCTGGCGCTCGTTTTTCTCACCTATGAACTGGTGCTCATCGGCACCTTCATCACCCGCAGCGGCGTCATCGAATCGGTGCATGCGTTCGCGCTCAGCAACGTCGGGCCGCTTTTCCTGGGCTTCATCGCCCTCTCCATGCTCGGTTTCCTGTGGCTGCTGCTCGACCGGTTGCCGCTCCTGCGCAGCGACAATGAACTTGACTCCATGCTCAGCCGCGAGTCAGGTTTCTTGTTCAACAATGTGGTGTTCGTGGGCATCGCTTTTGCTACGTTTTTTGGTACAACCTTCCCCATGTTCTCCGAACTTCTGACCGGAAACAAGATTTCGGTGGCCGCGCCGTGGTTCAACAAAGTCAACGGCCCGATCTTTGTCGTCCTGTTGATCCTGATGGGCGCCGGTCCGCTGCTGGGTTGGCGTCGCTCCACGCAGGAAACCCTGCGCAAGAACTTCCAGTGGCCGCTCCTGGCCACGTTGATCGCGCCGCTGCTGCTGTTTCTTTTTGGCCTGCGCGACGCGCTGCCGCTCGTTGGCTTTGCGCTGTGTACCTTTGTGCTTTCAACCATCGTGCAGGAGTTCGCTCGCGGCGCGGCCGCGCGGCGCCGCATCACCGGTGAATCGTGGCCGACTGCCCTGCTGAACCTGACCCAAAAGAATCAGCGTCGCTATGGCGGTTACATCGTTCACCTGGGCATCATCATGATGGCGTTGGGCATCATCGGCAACAGCTTCTTCCAACAGGAAATCCAGGGCACCCTCAAGCCCGGCGAAAGCCTGACGATCAAGAACTATGTCGTGACTTACACCGGCCTGCGCCAGATTCAGCAGCCCACCCACACCGAGGTCGTGGCGCCCTTGCAGGTTACCCGCAGCGGCCGGCCTATCGGGCTCCTGCAGCCGCAGAAGAACCTGTACTTCAAAACGCCGGATCAACCGACGAGCGAGGTGGGTCTGCGCATCTTCCTCACAGAAGACCTGTACGCTGTGTTGGCGGGTTGGGACAACAACGGCGACGCGGCGTCGTTCAAGCTCTTCGTCAACCCGCTCATGGTTTTCCTGTGGCTTGGGGGCCTGGTGCTTGTCCTGGGCACCCTGGTGGCTCTCTGGCCGCATACGGCGGCTGTGCGCGCTGCGGCTGCGCTGCCGGCGCATTCCAAGACCGCGTAGGAGATTGCCTTGCTCACTGCCATTGTCATGATTTTGATTGCTGCGACCGTCATCGCCTTTGTCGCCTGGCCCTTGGTCAGCACCGGCCGTTTGCGCACCCTGAAGGACGGCGCCGACGCGCTGGCCGAATTGACGGCCCAGCGCGATGTGGCTCTCAGGGCGATCAAAGACCTGGAGTTCGATTATCAGACGGGCAAGGTGTCGGCCGATGATTATCCGGTTTATGACCGGCGGCTGCGCGAACAGGCGCTGCAAATCATCCACCAGCTCGATACCTTGCAGACCGGACGGAAGGCGCCTGCCCTGGATGCCAAGCTGGAAGCTGAGATTTCTGCGACGCGGCGCTCTTCTCCGCCTGTCACGCGCCGAAACCGCCCCGCAAATCTGGAACAGGACCTGGAAGCCGAGATTGCCGCCCGGCGCAGCACCCCGCCGCACGCCGCGGCGCCTGCCCCGCGGCGCTTTTGCGTGCAGTGCGGGCAGCCTCTGCGCTCCACCGACCGCTTCTGTGGCTCGTGCGGCGCTGCCGTCTGATGTGAGGCCGCTTCACGTTCGTCAACAGAAAAGGACGCAGCACAAGGCTGCGTCCTTTTCTGTTTGGAGCCTGACAAAGCAAATGCCCGGCGTTCCCCAACACCGGGCATTCACCGAAAGGAGGTACCGATGAACAGACAGGCGCCTAACCAACCTACTGAGCCGAGTCATTCACAAATCGAATAACCCATCAACAACGGATCACAACTGACTTCAAGCCCCCCACTGCTCGTCGCCGGCTGCGTAACACGATCCTCATCCATGTGTATCCGACTGCTTCAAACCCTAACTCACCGGCATGTGAATCATATCACAAGTTCGGGCATTTGTCAAGACCCAAACGTTGAAATTTTCACAAGATTTTCAGACGTTTACCACTTTTCGGCCACAAGGCGCAGTTCGGCCACGTTGGTGAGGACAACGCGACCGCGCAGCGTGGTGATGAGGCCCTGGCGGCGCAGGTTGCTCATGACGCGGATGGCGCTTTCAACCGTGGTGCCGGTCATGTCGGCCACATCCTGCCGCGTGAGCGGAATGTCTATGGTCAGGCCTTCGGGGGTGACGCGGCCGGTGGCATTGGCCAGTTTGAGTAAGACGCGGGCAATGCGCTGCTCCACGCGATCCACCGCCAGGCTGCGCACCAGGTCAGTGGTGTTGCGCAACCGGCGGCTCAACTCGCTGATGACGGCCATGGAGAGGGCGTGATGGCGCTGCACCAATTCGAAGAAATCGCGGCGGGCCATAGTGACGACCGCCGTGTCTTCCAGGCATTGCGCAGTGGTGTCATACGGAGCGCCGTCCAAAACCGCCATTTCGCCGAACATGTGGCCCGGCCCAATGACGTCGAGCACCACATCGCGACCCTGTTCCGAATGACGCAGGAGCTTGATTTGACCGATCCAAACGATGAAGAGGGCGTCAGGGGGATCTCCTTCGAAGCAAACATACGAATCTTTGGGGTAACAATGTCCACTCAGCATCTCAGCGATCGCTTCCCAATCAAAGGAGGAGAGTGAGCTAAACAGAGGCACCGTGCGCGCCACCTGGACCATATTGAACTGGAATTTATCCATTGCCTGCTCACGACTCTCGATGCCGGTTGCACGTAGTATCTTCTTGTTGACAGCGCGCTGATTATACCACGGTCGTTGATGGTGAGCAAGCACCGGTTAGAGAGCATCATGGGCGGGACGCGACTTGCGTCTCTTACGCTGAAGTCCGGCGCAAGAGACGCAAGGGTGAGCGGGGCGCGGCGGAGGATCTTTAGCGCTGCAGGGCGGCGGCCCGATTGACCAGATCGAGGAAATCGTTCACTTGCTCATCTTGCGGCAAATCATCCGTCAGGCGGCGCACCAACGCCTGGACATCGCTCATGCGGCTTTCCTTTGCCCAGTACGATTGGCGCAAAATCTCAGCATATTCGGCCACTGCGGCGGCCAGTTGGAAATGCGCGGAGGCCGCCTCGAAACGAGCCTCGAAGTCATCGCCGGCCAGCGCGGCCTCTTGCTCCATCACCTCGCCGCTGGTCGGGTCCTGATAGCGGATGCGAGCCACCAGCGCCTGCTCGGCCAGGCGGGCGCTGTCATGGAACTTGATCTCATAGAGCGCGGTGACGCTGTGCCCGGCGCCGACTTCACCGGCATCCACCTTGTCATTGCGGAAGTCCCGGTCCGCCACGTCGCGATTTTCGTAGCCCAGAAGGCGGTAGCGGCTGACTACCTGGGGGTTGAATTCGACCTGCATCTTGGCGTCTTTGGCGATGGTTTGCAGGGTACCGGTCAGATTTTCCACGAAGATGCGCCGCGCCTCTTCCAGCGTGTCCACGTAGGCGTAATTGCCGTTGCCTTTGTCGGCCAACTGCTCCATCATGACATCGTTGAAGTTGCCCATGCCAAAGCCCACCGTGGACAGGGCGATGTTGCGCCGCGCGAAACGCTCGATGGTCGCCAGAATCTCGTCGGCGCCGGTCACGCCCACGTTGGCTACGCCGTCCGAGCAGAGGATCAGGCGATTGATCTCGCCCTCGCGATAGGCCTCGCTGGCGATCTGATAGGCCAGTTGCAGGCCCGCTGCCGCGTTGGTGGCGCCCTCCGGCTCCAGGCGGTCAATCGCCTCCAGGATCGTTTCGGAGTTGGATGCGCGGGTGGGCGGCAGCGCCATGCGCGCATCGCTGCCGTAGACGACAATGGCGACACGATCGCTGCTGCGCAGCTCGTTGACCAGCAGATGCAGCGCCCGTTTGACCATCCCCAGGCGGTTTTCGGCGGCCATCGAGCCAGAAACGTCAATCACGAAGGTCAGCATCGCGTCCTGGCGCTGCTCTGTGTTGATGTGCCGCCCCTGTACGCCGATCTTGACCAGCCAATACTTGTCGCCGCCAAAGGGCGACGGCGCCCCTTCCAGGTGAAGGCTAAACGCCCCTTCTTCGGGGTCCGCGTAGCGCCAGTCGAAGTAGTTGACCACTTCTTCGACGCGCACGGCATCCTTGTCCGGCCAGTTGCCATCGCGGAGGAAGCGGCGGATGACCGTGTAGGAGGCGGTGTCCACATCCAGGGCAAAGGTGGAGAGATGGTCGTCCTCGGTGTCAATGAACGGGTTGGTCCCGTAGTTCTCGAAGAAGGTGGCATCGTACGGCTCGCCATTGACGGTGGTATTGCCGCCGGTGGAGCAGCACGGTGTGCCGGGCACTGGCGCTTGGGCAGCCGCGATGATAGTTGGGGCTACCAGCATCTCTTCCCGCAACACAACGGTCGCTTCGGCTACTCTGGTGACGGGAACGGAGGTAGATGCATCGGAGGTAGAGGGGATGGAGGTGGCGGCCGGCGCGCAGGCGCTGACCAGGACCGCCAGTAGGGCAAACAAGGTGGCGACCGAAATCGCCGTGGACAGGCGGCGGATGCCGCGACGACGCAGAGCATGGGTAGAGAACAAGCGACGCGTGAACATGGTAGATTCTTCTCCTGGTTGCAGTCGGGCGACAGCCCCCATCGGGGCGGCTGCGCCAGATTTTGGGCCTGACTCAGTGGCGGTCACCGCTGCCCCTGACGCCGAACGGGGCAGTGTTCGGCGTCAGTCCACCAACGGCGCCCTGGATGAGCCAGCGTTGCCTGGTGGCGGTGATCGGAGTGAGGCAGGGGTCGTTGCAATACTGCGCCCTGTGGACGCAGTTCTGCAGGAGAAGGTTCCAACCCGTTCTATCGTGACTTGACGCGGCGAACCCAGCGACTGGCCAGGAAGAGCAGGATGAAGCCCCCCAGGAAGCCGCCGCCAATCTGGTTGTTGAGATCAGCGCCCAGCGCCCAGGCCACGGTGCTGCCAATCACCAGGCCGACCAGGTAGACGATGACCCAAAAGAGAAAATTGTAGATACGACGACCAACCGACATGCCTGTTTGTGCTGTCTTGGACATGTGAAACTCCTTTGCGTGTAGTAACCGTGCCGGGTAGGCTCGACATTTCAGGAACTACGCAAGAACCCGGTCAACATGGCCGGGTAGGCTCGACATTTCAAGAACTGCGCAAGAACCCGGCCAGCATGGCGCAGCCCGAGGCGGCGCCATGCTGCAAGATTCGATGAACGGGCTGGCGCAGTGCAGCCGGGTTGTGAGCGGCCACGGCGTTGAGCAGGACGTGCCACGGTTCGTCGGCCCAACCGGCCAGGGCGCCGGTCAAAAGGACGCGGCTGAACCGCGTGGCGCCGGTCAAATCCTGCCGGCGCAGGGGGGGGCGCGGCCTGGGCGAGATGGCTGCGTCGAGGCGCCAGCGCAGCAGCCAGCCGGCCAACCAGTCGTCGCCGGCCGGGGTGAGCCCGGGGCCAAGCCCAATCAGCCCGGCCAGGGCGGCCGCTTGGGCCGCGGCGGTTGGCGCCCGGACCACCGCGGTAATTGCTGCGGCCAGCGCCTGCGCGGTGTTGCGGTCGAGCTGGCGCGCCAACGGCCACTGCGGCTCGGTTTCCAGGCAGCGCCGCAGCAGGGCGTCGCCATCGCCCCAGGCCTGCGCCAGGGCGAGCCAATCGGGCCGAGGCTGCCAGTGAACCGCCCGCGCCAGGTTGATGCGCCACGGCCCAACGCTCAGCACAGGCGCGCTGTAGACAACGGCCAGGCCGGGGGATAGATCGGCCATCTCGACGGGCCAGCGATTGAGAACGATATTGAATGGCCCGGCGCCGAGTTCGGGCGCTACCAGGGCCAGCAGGTCGCCGCGGGGGCTCATCAGGTTGATGACGCGCTGATGCACGCTGAGCACCGTCACGCCGTCTGCCCCGCGGGCCAGCGTGCGCAGCAGCGGCCGGCCCAGGGCCGCAGCCATCAGGATGTGGGTCTGCATGGTCGTTGGTCGTTCCCGGCGCTTTTGCGGCAAGACAGCGCCTGTGATATAATCTGCCCGCTTGGGGAGAGGTCGCATAGTTCGGTTGAGTGCGCGCGTCTCGAACACGCGTAGGGCAAAAAACCCTCGAGGGTTCGAATCCCTCCCTCTCCGCCATTCCTGGAGCGGCGCACGGTAATTTCCGTGCGCCGCTCTTTGTTGGCCGACAATTTTATTTGGCCAAACCTGCTGCGCCTGCTATAATCGGATGTGCGATTCACAGATCGCTTGGAGAGGTCGCATAGCCTGGCCTAGTGCGCGCGCCTGGAAAGCGCGTAGGGTCAATCTGGCCCTCGAGGGTTCGAATCCCTCCCTCTCCGCCAATCGAACCGCCTGCGCCCATGATGGGGGTGCAGGCGGTTTGGCTTTCAGGCTCAGCAATGATAATCCCAGTGAGCGTTCACGCGCATGATGTCAATCATGTCAATGACGCCGTTGTCGTCGAGGTCGAAGCGGCTGTCCCAGCCGGGGTCGCTGCTGGTTTGCAGCCAGCGCTCGCTGATGGCGACGATGTCCGCCAGATCAATCACTCCGTTGCCATTGAAATCACCGCAGCCAGGGCACAGCGGCGTCGTGTACGCGCTCCAGATGGCATTTTGCTGGCTGTCGTGGGCCGGGGTGAAGGTGCGCACCCGGAAGCAGTAGGCCGCGCCGGGGGTAAGGTCCGTCACCGTGAGGGTGTTGATTGTCTTGTCGCTCGTGGCGGCGGTCATGGAGTAGGCGCCGCTGCTGAGCAAGCCATAGCTGACCTCGTAGAATCCGCCGTCGCCCTGGTAGAGGATCGGCGTCCAGGTCATGATGGCGCTGGTGCTCAGCGGTTGGGTCAACATGACCTGGGTGGGAGAAACTGTCTGTGTCTGCGCCCACTGCGGGTCTTTCGACGCGAGGAAGGGCAAGGCGCCCGCTTCTGCTCCCAGGGCGTTGTAGCCGGTGTCGAGCCGCGACAATTGGGTCAGGCTGACGATGGCGGCGGGGATGTTGGCTGCAAGCTGATTGGCCTGCAGGTACAGGTTTTGCAGTTGGGTCAGCTGACCGATCTGAGGCGGCAGCGCCCCCTCAAGGCGGTTGGCTGACAGCGCGAGGTTATGTAGGGCTGTGAGATTGCCGATCTGACTGGGAATGGAACCTGAGATGTGATTGGAGCCAAGATAAAGATTCTGCAGCGCGGCCAGGTTGCCCAGTTCGGGCGGAAGCGAGCCGACCAGGTCATTATTGGTGGCCGACAAGGTGCGCAGCAGGGGCAGGTTGCCAATGGACGGTGGAATGGCGCCGGTCAAATCGTTGTTGAAGATTTCGATGGTGTCTAGCTCAGACATGTTGCCCAGGCTGATCGGCAGCGTTCCGGTGAGCTGATTGTTGTTGAGCAGGAGCGACTGCAGGTGAGTGAGATTGCTCAATTCGGTCGGAACGTCGCCCGTAAATTGGTTGATGCCCAGGCTGAGGACTTCCAGCAAGGTCAGGTTGCCCAGGACGGTGGGCAGGGCGCCGGTCATCTGATTGTGACCGAGGTCCAGGGTGCGCAGGTTGGTCAGGTTGCCGATGGAGACCGGGATGGCGCCTTGAATCAGGTTGGACGAAAGGTCGAACAGCCTGAGCGAGGTCAACTGACCGATGGTGGAGGGCAGCGTGCCGCTGATGCGGTTGCTGCTCAGGTCCAGGTTTTGTAGATCAACCAGGTTGCCGATCGTTGGCGTAATCGCGCCGGTAAGCCCGCCGGTGGACGAACGCCCCAGGTAGAGGCTTTGCAGCTCTGTCAGGTTCCAGAGCTGATCGGGCAAGGCGCCGCTCAGGTTGTTGAAGCTGAGATCGAGTTCTAGCAGGTAGGGCAGGTTGCCCAGTTCGGCCGGCAGGGCGCCGTGCAGCCCGTTGAAACCGAGTGAAATGACGATGACGTGTCCGCCGCTGCAAAGGATGCCGGTCCAGTCGTCGCAGGGGGCGGGGCTGGTGAGCCAACCGAAGTTGTCGAACCAGTTAGGGCCATCGGTGCTGTTGTACAGGGCGACCAATGCTTCGCACTCGGCCAGGGGAACGCCGATGACTGTGTCGCAAAATGCGGACGGGGCGGCAGTTGCCGCTGCCTGACGGGGCTTGAGCAGGAAGAACAGGCCCAGCACAAGCAGGCTGGTCAGTAGAGAGGCCTGCGCAAAACGCGCCACGATACGCCTGCGGTCGTTCATGATTATGACTCCATTTTGATGTGGTATCGCCAGCTGCGGCGGAGCGAAGGGAGTCTTCGCCCAACCTGGGCCTGCGAGGATGTTTGACAAAGCGTTCCTAATCGGGTAAGATGCGTGTGGTCGTGCTAGACGGGGCGCTAGCGGTGCCTTGAACCCGAAATCCGCTATAGGCGGGGTTGAATTCCCCTTCGAGGGCCTTCGTTGTGTGGGGACTGCGGGGCCGGGCAGCGTTGATGGTTGGGTCCTGTGCGGCGGGGGCCTGTGAATCGTGTCAGGACCGAGAGGTAGCAGCACTAAGCGGTATCTCCCGGGTGCCACGGGGTCGCCTGGCCTGAGCCAGCCAGTACCAGTAAGCCCGCATGGCCGTTCGACAAGGGGTGCACGACCAGCACTTGTGAAGACTTCGGGTGAGTTATCATCCGAAGTCTTTTTTTGTCTGTCAACGCGCCTCTTTGCTACGCTCACAGTCGTTGCCTGGCGGTCAAGGTTCTGGCTTTTCTTCGTCACGGGCGCACTTCCACCTGTTTGATCACGGCGATGTCACACGTTGCCCACGGCAGCACGCCGCAAGGGGTGCGCAGGCGCTGGCCGTCGTCAGTGTTCTGGATGCCCACCACCAGGCGGTGGACCCCGGCCGGAAGGTCGTGTGGGGTGTTCAGGGTGTAACGATCGCGCACCAATTCTCCGGCCAGCCATTTTGCCGTGGGATAGCGCCCTGCCAGGGGCTGTGTTTCCAGGCTGGCGGCGACGCGACCATCAGCCGCCAGCAATTGTACCACAACCACCAGGTTCACCGGTGAAGGCCGCACTGGCGCCTGGCCGGCCTGCCAGAGGATCTCCAGCGGGATTGCGTCGCCGGGGCTGATGGTCGCGGCCGGCGAACTGGCCGCGATCAGGGCCAGTGGGCCGAAGTCTGCCAGCGCCGGTCTTTGGGTTGGTTGGGCGCGGGCGGCGATGGTCAGATCGCCCAGGGGTAAAGAGGCGGCGCCGGCGTCGGTCGTGAGCGGCTGGCCGCTGGCGGGGTCGTAGAAGATGACGGCCAGGCGGTACGCGCCGGGCGGCGTGCCCGGGGGGATGACAAGGCGCAGCGGCAGGGGCAAGACCTCGCCTGCAGCCAGGGTGCGCAGATCGCGCTGGTTGCCGCCCACCGGTTCATCGGCCTGCGCCCAGGTCACACCTGCGCTGTCGAGCAGGCGCAGCGAAAGCGCCAGCGCCTGGCCGGGCTGGTCTGCCACGCGCTGCAAGGCCAGGCTGGCGCTGATGATCTGTCCGGCGGTCAGTGCGGGCGCGGTTTGCATGACGCCGGCCACTTGCAGCCAGTGGCCCACCTGCCAGCGGGCAGCGGTTCGATCCACGGCGACCTGGCGGCTCCAGAAACCCTGTACGCGCAGGTTGGCTTGGCCGCTGAAAACGACATCTTCGAACAGCCGCCATGGGGCCAGCGCGTCGCGCACGCGGCCGGTTGGGTCGGTCACGGTGTCATAGATGCGGTAGTGCCACAGGCGCGGGGTGGCGGCGGCGAGGGTTTGCAGGCGGCTGACCATCGAAGCGGCCGGCATGGCGTAGAAATCGGCGGCCGGGTCGCCCCAACCGAGGCTGGCGGGGCCGTCCACGCTGCCGGTTTGCAGGATGATCGCGCCGTTGGCGCCGATTAGACTGGCGGCGGCGGCCGGGGAGAAGTCGGTCAGGCGCCCGCGCCAGGCAATGGGCTGATCCCAGTAGGTGAGCAGCGCGGTGTAGGCGTAGCCGGCGTTGACCAGGATCAGATCACCGGGGCGCCAACGATCGGCCAGGAAACGCACCGCGGCCCGGTGATCGTCGGCGCGGAAGTCGGGATCGCGCCAGGCGCGCTGTAATGAGAGCAAGCTGAGCACGAGCAGACCGATGCTGGCCAGAACGGCCAGGATGGAGAGGCCGCGACGGCGCCACAGGTTGAAAAGACCCAGCGATAGGAGCAGGGTGAACGGCGGCGCGTAGGTGAAGGTGTAGCGCACATGGTAGAGGGGGGTGCGTAGGACGGAGGCCAGGTAGATCATGGCGATGGGCAAGAGGGTGTAGGCCAGGAGCCAGACGACGGCCGGCGCGGGCGTCAAGAAGGATTGTCGCGTCCGATGTGGCGCGTTGGTTCGCGTCCCGGGCCATGCGGCCAGCAGCAGCAGAATCATGATGCCCAGGCCCAGGCTGGCGAGGGCGGCGGGGAGCGCCTGGCCAAATCCCACCGCCAACAGGCTTTCGTGTAGCGAGGTGGGGAGCGGGATGAAGCTGCGCCAGGGTGGCACGGGCGGGTTGCTGATCTGGCGCCAGGCCAGCGGCAGCCAGGGCGCGTAGGCCAGCAGCAGCGCCAGGTGGGTCAGCAGCCAGGGGCGCCAGGGCAGGCGGGCGAGGCCGGCGAGCGATTGAGTTAGCGCCTGGTGGGTGTTTCGTCGGGCGTCCCCCTGGGTGGGCGCGGGGCCGGATGCCTGGGCTATGACCGCGGCGATGGCGAGCAAGTTGATGGTGAGCAGGAGAAAGGCGAAGTAGTAGAGGGTGTAGAGACCGGCCGCGGCGGCCAGGCCGTAGTAGGTCCAGGCCAGGATGGATGAGCGGCGGTTTTGCACATTGAGCGAGGGCGCGATGCCCAGGCCGCGCTGCAGGTTCCAGGCGGCGAGCAGGCCAAGCGCCGCGGCCAGGGTGTACATGCGCACTTCCTGGCTGTACCAGACGTGAAAGGGCGACAGGGCTTGCAGGAGGACTGCGCCGACAGCGACTGCGGCGGGCAGGCGCCACTGCCGGCCCAGGATGAAGGTGAGCGGCAGGAGGAGCATGCCCGCGACGAGGGAGAAGAAGGCGCTGACGAACTCCGGCGCGGGCGTGGCCGGCAGAAGCTGCAGCCAGGCGGCCAGGGCCAAGTAGTAGCCGGGCGGGTGAATGTCACGGCTGGTGTGGGCCAACAGCTCGCCGAGCGGTTCACGGGCCAGGGTCAGGCTGACCGTTTCGTCATACCAAAGGCTCTGTGCGCCAAGATGGTGCAGGCGCAAGGCAAAGGCCAGCCAGAGGGCCAGCAGGAGGACAAGTCGCGTACGCTGATTCATGAAAGCCTGGTGATTGTGCGCACTGCAAAGAAAAACTCCAGTGATTCCTTCGACTGGAGTTTTGTGAGCGGGTGATGGGATTCGGACCCACGACTCACTACTTGGGAAGCAGTTGCGCTACCCCTGCGCTACACCCGCAACGAGGGAAATTATACCATGCCGGGTTGGTTCCGGCAAATGGCGTCGAGAGCGCGCAGCAATTCCAAACGAAACGCAACTGCCCCCCCGCCCCCCAATCCTGGGGGGAAAAGCATTCGGTTCCCCCCCGCCCCCCAATCTTGGGGGGAAAAGCATTCGGCGCCC
>JAYRVL010000192.1:0-1773 GCA_041918575.1 Anaerolineae bacterium
CCTGCTGGAGCAAGAAGGGGAATACGAGCAAAGCGCGCGCACCCTGATGAAGCTGGGCCTGACCTACCACAACGCGTTCCAGTTTCAGGCCGCACGCCAGGCCTACGAACGCGGCTTTGCCCTCTGGCAGCGCAGCAGTAGTCAGCCCCTGGGCCGGGTCACACGCACGCCCGCGACCCTGCGCCTCAACTGGACCGAACCGACCGCGCTCGATCCCGCGCAGACCTGGGAATTCTACACCAGCGGCACGGCCGATCTGCTCTTTCGCGGCCTGCTCGAACGCACGCCTGACCTGGGCGTGGTGCCGGCGGTGGCCCGCGCCTGGGACGTGCGCGATGGCGGCCTGACCTATGTTTTCCATCTGCGTGAGGATGTGCGTTGGAGCGACGGCCAGCCGGTGACCGCAGGCGATTTCGAGTTTGCCTGGAAACGCATTCTAGCCGGGCGTGAACGCTCGCCCTTCTTGGGCCTGTCGTTTGATGACATCAAGGGCGCAGAGGCCTATCGCCAGGGCCGGTTGACCCACATTGACCAGGTAGGCGTGCATGCGCTGGACGATCTGACGCTGCTGGTGGAACTGGAGCAGCCCACGGGTTACTTCCTGCAATTGATGGCCTGCAGCGCCTGGTACCCGGTGCCGCGGCATGTGGTGGAGAAACAGGGCGCAGCCTGGATACAGCCGGAGCATTTTGTGAGCAACGGCCCCTATCGCCTCGCTGCCTGGCAAGCGGGTCAGCGCCTGACGTTGGCGCGCAATCCGGCCTACTTTGGCCGCTTCGGCGGCAACGTCGAACGAGTGGAGCTGTCACTGGGGTTGAGCCACGACGCCGGCCTGGCCGCGTACGAGGCCGATCAACTCGATGTGCTCAACCTGGAAGGCGCCTCGCCGGAGGTGCAGGATCGCGCCCGCCAGCGTTTTCCTGGCGACTATGTGTCGCTGCCCACCCTGCGCACATGGTTCTTGCAGTTCGACGCCTCGCGGCCGCCGTTCGACAACCCGCTCCTGCGCCGCGCCCTGGCCCTGGCGCTGGATCGCGACTACCTGGCCGAAGTGGTGCAGCGCGGCTATGCATTTCCGGCCACCGGTGGCTTCATTCCGGCCGGAATGCCCGGTCACAGCCCCGACCTGGCCCTGCCTTTCGATCCGCAGGCTGCTCGAGCCGTGCTGGCTGCGGCCGGCTACCCCGCCGGCCGCAGCCTACCGCCCCTGGCCGGCTTGAGCCACGCCGGCACCGACCCCATTTGCCATTACATCCAGCAGCAGTGGCGCCAGCACCTCGGCATCCAGGTTGACTGGGACATCGTGCCGGTAGGGCTGCTGGTGGAGCGCCTGCTGACCAGGCGCCCCGCGCTGCGCATCGGCGCCTGGGCCGCCGATTTCCCCGACCCCGACAATTTCCTGCGCGAGGTGATCTTTCGCCGCATCTACGGCGGCTGGCGCCATCCCCAGTATCAAGCCCTGGTCGAAGAGGCGCGCGTCACCCCGCACCAGGACAAACGCATGCGCCTCTACCAGGCGGCCGAGCAGATTCTGATTCGCGAGGCCGCGCTGACGCCGCTCCTCTACGCCCGCTACTCCTTGCTCCTCAAACCCAGCATCAAACGCTTTCCCACCTCCGCACTCGAATGGTGGTTCTGGCAAGACGTCCTCATCGAGCCTTGACCTGGCGCCAAATTGCCTCGAAACTCGTTGATTTTTCCCCCTAAAAACACCCATTTGTAGCCAGTTTGTAGCCACTTCCGTTCTATACTAGATTGTAGTTTGTGATGCCA
>JAYRVL010000193.1:0-6268 GCA_041918575.1 Anaerolineae bacterium
GAAGGCGGATGATCTCCGGTCTCCGGTCTGGGGGAGATCAGGGATCAGAGATCAGAGATCGGGTTTCGTGGAAGGCGGATGATCTCCGGTCTCCGGTCTGGGGGAGATCAGGGATCAGAGATCAGAGATCGGGTTTCGTGGAAGGCGGATGATCTCCGGTCTCCGGTCTCCGGTCTGGGGGAGATCAGGGATCAGAGATCAGAGATCGGGTTTCGTGGAAGGCGGATGATCTCCGGTCTCCAATCTCCAATCTCCGGTCTCCAATCTCCAATCTCCAATCTCCAATCTCCGGCCCCCGGCCTCAGTCGCGCCACACCTGCGGTAGGTGTTGGCGGCCCACGATGATGTCGCCGAAGAAGACGGGGAATTCGGTGCGGGGGATGACGACGACGGGTACCAGGTTGGCCGTGATCGAGATGTTCTGCGGCCAGTCCACCTGTTCCACGATGTAGGGGCCGGGGGAGAGCTGGTCGAAGCTGAAGGCGCCGTCTGCGCCGGTGGTGATTGTCGCGAGTACGATGTCGTCGGGCTGTAACTTGGCGTCCCCAAACAGGTCCTGATGCAGCCGGATGGTGACGCCGACCAGGCCCGGCTCGTCCGCTTCGGGCACGCCGTTGTGATTCAGGTCGTGCCAGACGCGGCCGTAGATGCGGCCGGTGTTGGGCGTGGCGGTTGGCGTGGGGGTCAGGGTGGGCGTCGGCGTGGGCGCGGCGTTGTCGGCAAAGTTGATGGTGATCTCCTGGCCGGCCGCGACCTGGAAGATCACCAGGTTGGGGCTGCCGGGCGGGGAGACGTAACCGGTCGGGTCGGTCTCTTCCAGGCGATACTGACCTGGCGTCAGGTTGGCGAAGCGGAAGCGGCCGTCCGCGGCGGTGTTGGCGCTGCCCACGAATTGATTGCTGAACGTCTTGAGGGTGATGAGGACGCCGCCCAGGACTGGCTCACCGCTGTCGGGCAGGATGTCGCCGTTGAGGTCGTTCCAGACCAGGCCGCTGACCGCGCCGGTGAGCGGGGTGGCCGTGGGCGTCGCGGTGGGCGTCCAGGTCGGCGTTGGGGTCGTGCTGCTCGTGGGCGTAGACGTTGCGGTGGGGGTCCGCGTGGCCGTCGGGGTGATAGTCAAGGTTGGCGTTGCGGTGGCGGTGGGGGTGAGGGTGGGGATAAAGCGATCGCCGAAGTTGGCCTCCAGGTCTGCGCCGGCTGCGACGAAGAGCACGATGGTGTTGGAGGTGGTGGAGGTGAAGCCGGGCGGGTCGGTCTCTTCCAGGCGGTATTGATTGGGCAGCAGGCTGTCGAAGTGGTAGCTGCCGTCGCCCGCGGTGGCGGCGGCGCCGACGATGTTGTTGCCCTGGTAGAGCAGGATGCTGACGCCAATCAGCCCTGGCTCGCCGGCCGTGGGCAGGCCATTGCCATCGAGGTCGTTGAACACCAGGCCATGCACGCGGCCCACCACCGGCGTACCGGTTGGGGTGGCGGTGGGCGTGGGGGTGCGGGAAGGCGTGGGGGTGATCGTAGGCGTTGGCGTGGCGGTGGCAATCGGCGCGTCAGGAAAATCAACCGTATGCACCGCGCCGCCCTGAATGGTGATGACGCGGGTGTTGCTGGCGGGCGGCGAGGTGAAGCCGACCGGATCGGTTTCTTGCAGCGTCACCGTGTTGCCGCTGCCCAGGTGATAGAACGCGAACGCGCCATTGGCGCCGGTGACGACGCTGTCAATCGGCGTGCTGTTGAAGATCAGGGTAATGGTCGCGCCGGCCAGGGTGGTTTCGCCGGGCTGGTAGATGTTGTCGCCGTTGCTGTCCACGAAGACATGGCCGGCCACGACGCCTTCATTGGGCGCGGGCGATGGGGTGAAGGTGGGCGTGACGGTTGGGGTGGGCGAGCTGGTCGGCGTGGGGGTGTTCGTGGGCGTGCGGGTCGGCGTGGGGGTCGCGGTGGGCGGCGGCGGCACGTAGACGGCGTGATATTTGATGATCGCGCCGTTGGCGCCCACGGCCCAGCCGTCGTAAGCATCCACCATGTCCAGCCCGAGCAGATTGTCGAGCAGCGGGCTGGTCTGCGGCAGCCAGGCGCTGCCGTCGAAGGTCCAGCGGATGACACCGCCGTTGCCGACTACCCAGCCCACGCCGTGATCCACCATGTCCACATGGTTGAGGTCTGCGCCGGTTCCGCTGGCCTGCACGGTCCAGTTGTCGCCGGCGTCGCTCGTGCGCATCAGGATGCCGCCGCTGCCTGACATCCAGCCGTTGAGCAGGTCGAGGAAGGAAACGCTGAGCAGGTGACCGCCGCTGCCCGGATAGCGCCTGATCCAGTTGGCGCCGTTGTTGGCGCTGGTGAAGAAGGAGTCGTCCCAACTGGAGCCGTAGACGGCGTCTGCCGTGCCGTAATCTACATCGAGCAGATTGAAGGAGACGGGCGCGTAGGCCAGGCGCCAACTGGCGCCCGCGTTGGTCGTGCGATAGACGCGGCCGGCGCCGGCCAGGGCGTTGGCGCGGGTGTTGTCCCAGGCGTCAATGTCCCACATGTAGCCGGTGAAACCGTCGGGCAGGATTTGCTGAGTCCAACTGCTGCCGCCATCGGTGGTGCGCAGAATGAAGCCGCCCTGGCCGATGACCCAGCCCACGTTGGCATTCTGCGGGAAGTCAACCCCGCGCATCCAGCCGGTGATCTGGCTGCTCAACTGACGCCAGCTTTCGCCGCCGTCGGTGGTCTTGAGAATCTGGCCGTTGTCGCCGACCACATAGGCGGTGCTGGCATCCACCGCGCTGACCGCTTTGAGTTCGCCGGGTGCAGGCGGCGCGGCCACGGTGTAGCTGCCGCCGCCCTGTTTGTGGATGATGGTCTGCTCCACGCCCGCCGCCCACAGCTCCCCTGCGGCCGGCGCGGCCAGCGCGGTCAGGGTTTTGCCCTGGCTGGTAGGCGCCCAGGCCCAGGTGCTGCCGCCGTCGGTGGTGGCCCACACGGTGCCCTGCCCGCCGGCCAGCCAGCCCTGTTGACTGGACGCAAAGACGATGGCATGCAGCGGCCGCGCATCGTTGATGTACTGGCCGTTCCAACTGGCGCCGCCGTTGGTGGTGCGCAGCAGCGTGCCGGCTTCGCCCACGGCCCAGCCGTTCTGCAGGCTGGTGAAGGCCACGTCCCACAGCCACTGCTGGCTGCCGCTGGCCTGGCCGGCCCAGGTCTGGCCGCCGTTGCTGGTGGCGACGATCGTGCCCAGGTTGCCCACGGCCCAGGCATGATCGGCATCCGCGGCAAACAGGCCGTAGAGATCGAGCGTGGTGTTGCTGATCTGAGGCGACCAGGTCTGGCCGCCGTTGCTGGTGTGCAGAATCGCGCCGCTGCGGCCGACGGCCCAACCGGTCATGGCATCCAGGAACTGAATGTCGGTCAGGCGGTTGGCGGTTGGTGTGTTCTGGCTGACCCAACTGGCGCCGCCGTCCGTGGAGCGCCAGATGCGCCCGTCTGCGCCGGCAACCCAGCCGTTGTTGGCATCCAGAAAATCCACGGCTTCCAGGTCAACCGCAGGCGAGGCCTGGCGGTAGGCCCAGGTCTGGCCGCCGTTGCTGGTGCGCATGAGATGACCGGCCTTGCCGACGGCCCAACCAACCTGGCTGCTGATGAAATCAATGCCGTACAGATCGTCGCCGCCGTGCCACTGCACGGTCCACTGGCCCTGGTTGGGCGGCGGCTCGGTGGCCGTGGGGGTGATGGTGGGCGTGTTGGTAGCCTGCGGCGTGCGCGTGGGCGTGGCGCTGCCCGGCGCACTGGTGGGGGTGGGGGTGGCGGTGGCCGCGCCGGGGGTGTTGGTCGGCGTGCTGGTGGGCGAGGTTCCGCCCTGGCGCGCCACGTCCACCATGTGAATCCACTCGTTGCCATCGCCGAGCGAATCGAGGCGGAAGTCGCTGCCGCCGCTCAGGCCGTTGGCAAAGCGGGCGTTGTTGATGCGGAAGGTGGCGGTCTTCCAACTGCTGCTGCCGGTCTTCTGCACCCACGGATTGGCGCTGCCATCGGGCGTGGCGGTCTGCTCGCCGGTGGGGCTGTCATAGCGCAGCGCCCAGCGGTCGCTGCCCACATCCGCGTACCAGATGGTGATGATGACCTGGTTGCTGCCGCCGCTGATGTAGCCGTCATCCACCTTGAACCACATGTACGGGTTGCCGGTGGCCTGGTCGGTGCGGCGCACGACCCAACCTTCCTTGCCGGCAGGCACACTGGCGCTGTAGGGGTTGGCAAAATAGGGCGAGCCGCTCAAGCACCAGCGGCCGCTGCAGCCCAGGCCGGTGATGGCGCTGTCGTTGGTCTCCGGCACGCTGTGGCCGCCCGCGACGTTGTCATCCTGAATCAGATAGTAGCTGTAGTTGCCGATCTGCGGGTAGTAGGCCACGGTTTCCGGCTGCGCGTAGCAGTAGGTGGTGGGGATGCGGTGCTCGCGCATGGCGACCCACACGCTCGGTGTGTTCGTCAGGGTCTTGCCCACGTAGCGCGCAGTCCAATCGAAGATCGCCAGGTTTTCGGTGCGGTCCTGGTGCGTCACCGGGTCGTAGAAGAGATCGTAGTTCAGGCGCAGGAAGTCAACCTTCTTGTTCAGCCCGCTGAGCATGCCCCAGTAGACGCTGGAGGTGTCGCACAGCATGTAGTCGTAGGTCTCGAAGGCAATGGGCACGCTTTGGTTGTGGTAGAAGATGGGGTCGTACATGCCACATTCGACCGTGTTGTTGCAGCGGTCCACGCCCTGGATGGCGTTGTTGAAATCGGGGGTCAGGCCGTTGAAGGAAAGGCCGATGCCGCGCTCGGCCGCGTAGGCTGCCAGCAGCCAGCGCTCGCGGTCCTGAAAGGTGACAGAGGCGATCTGAACCATGAGCATTTTTTGCAGGCTGCCGCCGGTGCGAAAGGCGGCGGAGTAGCGGTCCACGATGCCCTTCATGGTGTTGATCCAGAGGTCCACGTTCAGGCCGGCGTTGACCAGCACATCCACGTCGCTGCCCTGCGCGGCGTGGTTTTCGCCGAAGGTACCGAATCCCAGGGCCACCCATTCCAGCCGCGGGTCGTGTTTGTAGCGGGCGCCCAGGGCCTGGATGAACTGATCGTAGGTGTCGAGGTAGTCGGCGTCCCAGTAGCGGGGCAGGAGCCAGCGGCCGTTGACGCAGCCGCCCAGCGGGTACTGCGCGCTGCTGCACGCGCCGGCGTCGAGCACGCTGTTGGGCGCGAGGGTGTAGAGGAACGGCGGCATGGCGCTGATGCCGCCGCAGCAGCGGCCGTTGTAAGTGCTGATGCCGATGGCCGCGGCTTTGCCATACGAGGCGATGGTGTCAAGGTACTGATCGAGCGCGCCCCAGTTGAACTGGTTGGGGCCAATGTGCAGCTCCGACCAGTTGAAGGTGCGCAGGCTGCCGGTCAGGTGGTAGTGGTTGGGGTCCATGTTGCCGGTTTCGGCCACGACATAGATGCCGGGTCGTGTCACCGGCGGCGCGGGCGCGTCCGGTCCGCTTTGCGCCAGATCGGCGGGCTGACCTGGGGACGCAGTTGGTTCAGGCGTCGTCGGGCTGCCGGCTGCGGGCAGGGCCGCGCCGAGAACGCACACAAGAACGAGCAGGCCCAACCAGGCGCGCCGGACCTGGTGAAGCGAATGTGGCAACAAGCCAAAAAAACGGGTGATCTTCATCTGAATTTGCCCTCCTTCAAGGACACGTAATGCCATCGGGTGCTCTGAAGGATAGCAGGAGAAAATGAAATGGGAATGAATAAAAGGCTGTGAGAAGGTGACAGTTCTTTCAACTCACCCTGTTGGCCGCGAGGCGTTGGCCCAGGCGATGCGCGGGTCAATTTGGCGCGCCAAGCGGTAGGCCACGGGGCGAAATCCCCAGCGCGACCAGAAGCGGGCGGCCAGCAGATTGGTGCTGCGCCAGTCGGTCAGGCAGGTGGTGAAGCCGGCCTGCTGCGCGTGCGTCAGGCCGTGGTGGGTCAGCGCGCTGCCGATGCCGCGCCCGCGGGCCGCGGCCACGGTGGCGGCCACGACTAACTCGACGCAGCCTGCGGGCGCCAGCAAATTGATCTCTGCCGGATCGAGACGTTCGTACGCGGCCATGCTCAGCGCCTGTTCATGCTGCCAGGCCAGCCAAACGGTCATCCGGGCATCGTCCACCATGCCGGCCCAGCCGCTGCGTATCTCTTCTTCGTCCTCCGGCAGGGCAATGCCCCACACGGGCGCAGCCGTCAGGTGATCGCGAATGACCCGATACATCCCAGCCACCGCGGCGCGGTCGGCCGGCCC
>JAYRVL010000194.1:0-5376 GCA_041918575.1 Anaerolineae bacterium
CAGAAAATCGCCCCGGCGTTTTCACAGAAAATCGCCCCGGCGTTTTCACAGAAAATCGCCCCGGCGTTTTCACAGAAAATCGCCCAGGCGTTTTCGCAGAAAATCGCCACAGGCAAGCCTGGCCGCCGTGCGCACTGGCAACTGCAAGGAGGTGATTCCGCCCTATACTTTTCTGTCGTTCTACCGTCTCCCGTCATTCAACCAATCCAAGTTCACCCGATCATTTGGCTATCGCAACGCAGAGGAGATCACTCATGTCAGCGTTTTTGCAGAGAATCGTCTCGCCGTCTTCACAGGGGATCATGTCATCCCATTCTCGCACCCACAAACTGGGACGCCTGCTCTTGATGGTCATGTTGGCCGTGCAACTGCTGGCTGGCGCGCTGCCAGCCGGCGCCGACCACACCCCCCCACCCACCGTCGTCAACATCCCCGGCTCATTGCAGCAGGAACTGGGCTGCCCAGGCGATTGGCAGCCGGACTGCGCCGCCACCTATTTGGCCTACGACGCGGCCGATGATGTCTGGCAGGGCGTCTACACCGTGCCAGCCGGCAGTTGGGAGTACAAAGCCGCACTCAACGACGGTTGGAGCGAGAACTACGGCCTCAACGCTGTCCCCGGCGGCCCCAACATCCCCCTCAACCTGGCTGCCGACGCCAGCGTCAAATTCTACTACGATCACAAGAGCCACTGGATCACCGATAACCAGGGCTGGACCATCGCCACCGTGCCGGGCAACTTCCAATCTGAGCTTGGCTGCCCAGGCGACTGGTCGCCAGACTGCCTGCGCTCCTGGCTGCAGGACGCGGACGGCGACGGCATCTATACCTTCACCACCACCGCCATCCCGGCCGGCTCCTATGAAGGCAAAGTGGCCCTCGACGAGAGCTGGTCCGTGAACTACGGCGCAGCCTGCCAGGCGGGCGGCGCCAACATCCCCTTCACCGTGGCCAGCGATGGCGCCGAAGTCTATTTCGAGTACAACGCCGCCACCCACTGCCTCGAAACCAGCGCCGCGGGCGCGCCGCGCGGCGACCTCTCCACCGCCAAAGCCCTGTGGGTCAGCGGCGACACCATCGCCTGGAACGCCTCCGGCGGCAGCGCCAACAGCTATGAGCTGTATTACGCAGCCAACGGCGGCATGACCCTGGCCCCCACCGGCATCGAAGGCGGCGACGCCATCGCCTTGACCTACGATCCCGCCGGCCTCAGCCCGGAGATTCAGGCCAAATTCCCCCACATCGCCACTTACGACGCGCTCAAGATCAGCCCCAGCGACCTGCCGATGGTCAAGGACCTGCTCACCGGTCAGATCGCCATGCAGGCCAGGGACGCCGACGGCAATCTGGCGGACGCCACCTCCCTGCAAATTCAGGGCGTCCTCGACGATCTCTACACCTACGACGGCGCGCTCGGCGTCACCTTCGATGGCGGCGCACCCACCCTTGCCGTCTGGGCCCCCACGGCCAAGAACGTCACCCTGCACGTCTATGATGACTCGACCACCACGACCGACGCCGCCTTCCCCATGATCTTCGACACAAATACAGGCGTCTGGAATGCCGTGGGCGACCCCTCCTGGCTCGGCAAGTTCTACCTGTTCGAGGTCGAAGTCTACGTGCGCGGCACGGGCCAGGTCGAGCACAACCTGGTCACCGACCCCTACTCCGTCAGCCTCAGCATGAACAGCACGCGCAGCCAGATCGTGGACTTGAGCGATCCCGCGCTCATGCCCGCCGATTGGGACAGCTTCGAGAAGCCTGCGCTCTCCTCGTTCGAGGACATCTCGATCTACGAGCTGCACGTGCGCGATTTCAGCATGAATGACGCCGCCGTGCCGGCCGAACATCGCGGCAAATACCTGGCCTTCACCGACAGCGCCAGCAACGGCATGACCCACCTGCGCAGCCTGGCCGCGGCCGGGTTGACGCACCTGCACCTGCTGCCGGTGTTCGACATCGCCAGCGTCAACGAGGATGTCAGCCAGCGTCAGGAGCCAGACTGGGCGCAGCTCGCGTCTTACCCGCGCGCTTCCGATCAGCAGCAGGCCATCATCGGCCCCCTCCGCGACCTGGACGGCTTCAACTGGGGCTATGACCCCTATCACTACACCACCCCGGAAGGCTCCTACGCCAGCGATCCCGATGGCGCCGCCCGCATTCTGGAATTCCGCCAGATGGTCCAGGCGCTCAACCAGGCCGGCCTGCGCGTGGTTATGGATGTCGTCTACAACCACACCAACGCCAGCGGCCAGAACGACCGTTCCGTGCTCGACAAGATCGTCCCCGGCTACTACCATCGCCTCAGCGCCACCGGGTCGGTCGAGACCAGCACCTGCTGCCAGAACACCGCCAGCGAATTCAACATGATGGAAAAGCTCATGGTGGATTCTCTCGTCACCTGGGCCACGCAGTACAAGGTGGATGGCTTCCGCTTCGACCTGATGGGTCACCACATGAAGAGCAACATGGAAAAGGTGCGCGACACCCTCTGGGCGCTCACCCCTGACCAGAACGGCGTGGATGGCGCCAGCATCTACCTCTACGGTGAAGGCTGGAACTTCGGCGAAGTCGCCAACAACGCCCGCGGCGTCAACGCCACCCAGATCAACATGGCCGGTACCGGCATCGGCAGCTTCAACGATCGCCTGCGCGATGGCGCTCGCGGCGGCGGTCCCTTCAGCCCCTTGCAGCACCAGGGCTTCGTCAGCGGCCTGTACTACGACCCCAACGACGCCGACCAGGGCACAACCGACCCGCGCGCCAAGCTGTTGCACTACATGGACTGGGTTCGCATCGGCCTCGCCGGCAACCTCGCCGCCTTCACCTTCATTGACAAGGACGGCAACCTGGTGCGCGGCGACCAGATTGACTACAACGGCTCGCCGGCCGGCTACAACGCCGACCCGCAGGAGAACATCGTCTACGTCTCCGCTCACGACAACGAAACCCTGTTCGACGCCATTCAGGCCAAAGCCGCCCTCTCCAACAGCGTCGAATCCCGCGTGCGCATGAACATGGTGGGCCTCAGCCTCACCAGCCTGGCGCAGGGCGTGCATTTCTTCCACGCCGGCGACGACATGCTGCGCTCCAAATCGTTCGACCGCAACAGCTACAACTCCGGCGACTGGTTCAACCGCCTGGACTTCTCCTACCGCGACAACAACTGGGCCGTCGGCCTGCCTCCCGCTGGCGATAACCAGGGCAATTGGGGCATCGTCGGGCCGCTCCTTGACAACCAGGCCCTGCGCCCTCGCAGCCGTGACATCTCCGCCACGGTCAGCCACTTCCAGGAGATGATGGCGATCCGCGCCAGCTCCGCGCTGTTCGATCTGCCCACCGCGGACGATGTGATGTCGCGCGTCAGCTTCCTCAACACCGGCCCGGACCAGATGCCCGGCCTCATCGTCATGTTCATCGCCGACCGCGTCGGCGACGTCAACTTCGACCCCTACCATGACAGCATCGGCGTCTTCTTCAATGCCAGCGACGAGGATCAGGCCTACCAGGTCTCCACCGCCGCCCGCTACTATCTGCACCCCCTGCAGGCCGACTCCGCCGACCCCGTCGTGCGCGCCGCCACCTTCGACCGCGACACCGGAACCTTCCACGTGCCCGCCCGCACCACCGCCGTCTTCGTTGCCTATGACCCGCCCGCCATCGAAGCCAGCATCGAGGCCTCCCCCACCACCGCGCTGGTCGGCGCGACCGTGGACGTGCAGGTGAGCAATCGCAACACCGGCGGCCCCGGCCAGGGACTGCTCCACCTCGTGCCCCTGAACACGAACCTGGCGCGCTACCAGGACGGCAGCGTCTACGGCGGCGCCATCCCCGTCACCCTGCCGCTTGGCGAGGCCCTGCGCATCTACCGCACCCAGGGCTTCCGCGCCCTGCAGAGCCAGATGCCCGCCACCGGTGACGTCGTCGCTATCGCCTGGCTGGGCGATCAAGGCATGGGACAGACAGTGGTCTTTGGCTTCAAGGTCACGGTGCAGACCGCGGCCGCCGGCCAGACCCTCGTCTTCGAGAACACCGTCACCTACCAGAACCAGGTCCTGGCCTCCGCCGCCGCCAGCGTCACCGTCCCGCCGCTCAATGCCTACGAAGAGACCCTGCAGGATGGGCTTAACGGCTACGACGGCACTGGCGATGTCTTCCTGGATGCCTGGGCGCCCGACGCCAACTACGCCGGCAGCAAATGGATGATCATCCGCCAGCCCAACACCCGTTCCGTGCTGGTGCGCTTCAACCTCGCGCACATCTCCCCCTACGCACTGGTGAGCCAGGCGCAAATCGGCTACTACGTCACCTACGCAGCCGGCAACCCGGTCACGGTGGACGCCTACCAGGTCTACAAGCCGTGGGTTTCGCACAAGGCCACCTGGAATCGCGTTAACCGCGATGAACTGTGGCAGACGCCGGGCGCCAACGGCGTGGACGATCGCAGCCAGACTCCCACCGACACCGCCACCGTCAACAGCAGCGGGCACTGGGTCTGGTTCAACGTCACCGACCTGGCGCAGGGCTGGGTTGCCGACCCGGAGGCGAACAACGGCGTGCTGCTCAAGGGCGTCGGCGCTGCCAACGCCGAAATACTCGTGGCCGGCTCCAAGAGCCTGAACCCCACCTTCCGGCCGCAGATTCGTTTGATCTACCAGGCGCCCTGACGCCTGCGTAACCAGGGGCATTTCAACCCGGCCGTCAATAAACAGGACTTGGGTATGGACGAAACAGCCACGAATTACACCGATTAGCACGAATTCCCCTCTGTTCGTGTCAATTCGTGCAATTCGTGGCTGAACACCGGGCTGAAATGCATGTCTCCGACATCAGTCGAGGCCGTCTTGTCCATTCCATCCATCCGCTCTCTCCACCTGCTGGTCTTCACGGCCGGCTTGGTGACGCTGGGGGTCGAGCTGGCCGCCTCACGCCTGCTCGACCCCTGGTTCGGCAATTCTCTCATCGTGTGGGCCAACCTCATCGGCCTCATCCTCCTCTACCTGGCGGCCGGCGCCTGGCTGGGCGGTCGCCTGGCCGACCGTTCCCCGCGGCCGGAGACCCTCTTTGGCCTCACAGCCTGGGGCGCAGTCGCGGTCGGCCTCATCCCGTTCCTCAGCCGGCCCCTGCTCGCCCTCGCCGCCGACGCCTTCGCCGCCTTCGATGCCGGTCTGCTCATCGGCTCCTTCCTCGCCGTTCTGACCCTCTTCGCCGTGCCGGTCAGCCTGCTCGGCTGCGTCACCCCCTTTGCCCTGCGCCTGGCCCTGACCGATCTGCAGCACAGCGGGCAGACGGCCGGCCGCCTCTCCGCGCTGTCCACCCTGGGCAGCATCTGCGGCACGTTCATCACCGCCCTGCTGCTCATCCCCAACCTCGGCA
>JAYRVL010000195.1:0-7629 GCA_041918575.1 Anaerolineae bacterium
CGTCTCTGGATCATGGCGGCTTTCCATCTGCGCCCGGTTGACGAACGGCCGATGCACCCAGCGGCTGTCGCCCGCTTTGGCCGGGTCGCGCCCATAGCCGTAATCGTTCAACATGCCGATCTCGTCGCCCAGGTAGAGGAGAGGAATGCCGCCCATGGAAAGGATGACGCTATGCAGGAGCAGGATGCGCCGCAGGGCAAACTCGACCTGGGTGGGATCGTTGTCGAAGAGCGCCTTTTCCAGGCCGGCCAGCGACGCAGCTGTACCGGAGATGCGGCAATCGCCGGTTTTGGGGTTTTCCTGGAAGGGCAGGCCGCGGGCAAAGCTGCCGGCGAAGCGGCCGGTGTAGAAGGCGTTGAGGAATTGACGGTGATCGAAGCCGCGGATGTCGACGCGGGCTGCGTCGCCGTCATCGAAAGTCCAGCCGATGTCGTCATGGCAGCGGATGTAGTTGACCCAGGCGCAGGCGGGGTTGATGCGAAAACGGTCACGCAACGAGCCTTGCAGCAGCTTGACCTCGCGCGTGGCGAGCGCCTCCCACAGCAGCGCCATCAGCAGCGGATTGTAGGAGAGTTGACATTCGCCCGACCCGATGTATTTGACCACCTCATCGGGATGAACGATGGCTTCGGACTTGAAGAGCAGCGAGGGCGCAGCGATGCGCGCCAGGGCGTTGTAGGCCTGAATGAGCCGATGAGCCTGGGGTAGGTTCTCGCAGCTCGTGCCCAGTTGTTTCCACACGAACGCGACCGCGTCCAGGCGCAGCACTTCGACGCCGGCGTTGGCGAGGAAGAGCATCTCGGCCGCCATGTGTTGGAAAACCACGGGGTTGCTGTAATTCAAGTCCCACTGGAAGCTGTTGAAGGTGGTCCAGACCCAGCGGCCGATGTCGGGCCGATAGGTGAAGCTGCCGGGCCGCACGTCGGGGAAAATCTCGCGCAGGCTCTTGTCGTAGGCGTCGGGCATGGCGCGGTCGGGAAACAGATAGTAGAAATCGGTGTAGACCGGATCGCCGACTTGCGCCTGCCGCGCCCAGGCGTGCTCGTCCGAAGTGTGGTTGAAGACGAAATCGAGCACCAGGCTGATGCCGTTGGCGCGCAACTCGGTCGCCAGGTCGGACAACTGCGCCATCGTGCCCAGGCTGGGGTTGACGTCGCGGTAGCTGCTGACCGCGTAGCCGCCGTCGTTGTTGCCCGCCGGGCTGCTGAAGAGCGGCATCAGGTGCAGGTAGGTCAGACCCAGTTCCTTGAAATAGGGAATCTGCGCCCGCACGCCGTCCAGGTTGCCGGCAAAAAGGCCCACGTAGCAGACGCCGCCCAACATGCGCTGCGATTGGAACCACTGGGGATCGGCCTCGCGGCCGGCGTCCAGGCTGCGCAGGCTGGGCGGACGGTCGAACCAGCTCTGGGCCGCGGTGACGAGCAGTTCTTCGAGATGATAGAAGAAGTCGTAGCGCGCGGCGTAGAGATCGTAGTAGGTCGCGAACAAGCGGGGAAAATTGGCGTCCAGGCGGCGGCTGAAGTCTTGCCAGCCGTCAGGATCGGCCGCGGCCTGGGTTGACATGCGCGCTTGCAAGCGCGGGCGCAGTCGCTCCAGGGTCAATTGGGTCTGCTGCTGTAACCAGGGTGTTTCGCTCATGTGTTCAACCTAACCAGAGGTACTCATAAGGGGCTAAGTTCAACGCCAGGCGGCCGTCCTCCTGGACGACCAGGCGCCGGCCGCTCAGCAAGTCGTGCAGGTCTGCGGCGGCGGGGGGAAAAGCATTCGGCTCCCCCAGGATTGGGGGCAGGGGGGCACTGATGGGCAGTTCGATGCTGGCGGCCTGGGGCAGCGCGGACAGGTTCTGCACGATGAACAGGCGCTCGGCCGCGCCGGCGCGCGCATAGGCGGCCACGGCTGCGCAATCGCACGCCAGCCAGGCGAAGTCGCCGCGGCCGAAGACGGGATGCTGCCGGCGCACGGCCAGCAAGCGCCGCATGGTGTTCAGCAGAGAACCAGGGTCAGCCTCCTGGTCGGCCACGTTGACGCGGCGAAAGCTGTAGGTTCGATCGCCCATCACATCGTCAATCACCGGGTCCTGCACGCGAGTCGGGTGGGCGCTGGAAAAGCCGGCGTTGGCCGCGTCGGACCACTGCATGGGCGTGCGCACACCGTCGCGGTCCTGCAGCCAGATGTTGTCGCCCATGCCGATTTCGTCGCCGTAGTAGATCACGGGCGAGCCGGGCAGCGTCAGCAGGAGTGAGTTTGCCAGCTCGATGCGACGGCGGTCATTGCCGAGCAGGGGCGCCAGGCGTCGGCGAATGCCGAGGTTGAGGCGCATGCGGGGGTCCGGCGCGTAGAAGTTCCACATGAACTCGCGCTCCGCGAGCGTGACCATTTCCAGGGTCAGTTCATCGTGGCAGCGCAGGAAGGTGGCCCACTGGCAGCCGGCGGGCAGGGGCGGGGTGCGGGCCAAGATTTCCTGAATGGGCGCCCGATGGCTGCGGGCCAGCGCCATGAAGAGGCGCGGCATGAGGGGGAAATGGAAGTTCATGTGAAACTCGTCGCCTTTGCCGAAATAGGGAAGGACATCTTCGGGCCATTGGTTGGCTTCGGAGAGCAGCATGGCGCCGGGCGCGTACGCGTCTACGAACTGGCGCAGGCGCTTGAGAAAGGCGTGCGTCTCCGGCAAGTTTTCGCCGCTGGCGCCTTCGCGCTCGAACAAGTAAGGCGTGGCATCCACGCGAAAGGCATCGGCGCCCAGGTCGAGCCAGAATTGCACGACGCGCAGCATGGCGCGCTGCACGGCCGGGTTGTCATAGTTCAGATCGGGCTGATGATGGAAGAAGCGGTGCCAGAAATACTGCCCGCGCCGCGGGTCGAACGTCCAATTGGACGGCTCGGTGTCGAGAAAGATGATGCGCGCCGCGTTGTAGCGGTCGCTGGTGTCGCTCCAAACGTACCAATCGCGGTAGACGGCATGGTCGGGATGCGCGGGGTCGGCCGAAGCCTGAAACCAGGGATGTTGATCGGAGGTGTGGTTGGGAATCAGCTCCACGACGATGCGCAGGCCGCGGCGATGGGCTTCGCTCACCAGGCGGCGAAAATCGTCCAGCGTGCCATAATCGGGATGGACGGCAAAATAGTCGGCCACGTCATAGCCGTCATCGCGCAGCGGGGAGGGGAAGATGGGGAGCATCCAGATGGCATCTACGCCCAGGGCTTGCAGATAGTCGAGGCGGGCGGTCAGGCCGGGCAGGTCGCCGATGCCATCCCCGTTGCTATCGGCAAATGAGCGCACGAACACTTCGTAGAAGACGGCGTCTTTGTACCAGTCGTTTTGCATAGGACCTTCTTGAGAAACTTGCCAACCCTGGGGCAAGTTGGCAAGTTTCGTGTTTTAGCCCTTCACGGAGCCGGCCAGCAGGCCCCGCACGAAGAAGCGCTGCAGGCTGAAGAAGACCAGCAGCGGCAGGAGCATGGAAATGAAGGCGCCTGCGGTGAGCAGATGCCAGTCGTTGCCACGCGAGCCAACCATTTCGGCAATGCGCATGGTCAGCACCTGTACGTCCGGTTTGGCGCCGATGAAGATCAGCGCGATCAGGTAGTCGTTCCAGACCCAGAGGAACTGAAAGATGGCGAAGGATGCCAGCGCCGGCACCGAGAGCGGAAGGATCAGGTTCACGAAAATGGTGAAGTGCGAGGCGCCGTCGATGAATGCCGATTCCAGGATGTCCTTGGGCAGTGAACTGATGTAATTGTAGAGCAGGTAGACGGCCAGCGGCAGGCCGAAGCCGGTGTGCGCCAGCCAGATACCCAGGAATTCACCGTTGAGTTTCAAGCTGACATAGTCGCGCAAGATCGGTACCAGCGCGATCTGCAGGGGCACAACCAGCAGGGCCACCACCATGATGAAGAATGCTTTGCGGCCAGGAAAACTCATCCAGGCGAAGCCGTAGGCCGCGAAGGCGGCAATCAAGATCGGGATGAGCGTGGCTGGGACCGTGACGGTCAGGCTGTTGAGGAACGCGCCGACGAAGTTGTCGCCCTGCTCCACCTGAATGCTGCCGTCTGGCTGGCGGATTTCGAACTGCTTTCCGGCCAGCACCTGGCCGTAATTCTCCAGGGTGAAGTCGGTGTTGGTGGTCCAACGCTGTTCCTGCACCTGGATGACCCCCAGGCGCTTGTTGCCAATCCAGATCAGGCGGGTCTTGCCGTCCGCGGCGGTCACGCCGGCGCGGAATTGGTCGAAGGTACCCTGCGCCTCGCGGATGGTCATCACGCCGTCGCGGTCGAGGTTGTCATCGGGTTTGAATTCCTCGGTTTGCATCCATTCCTGGTGCGGCAGGATGCTCCACCAGCCGGAGGTCTGAATGTCGAAGCGCGTGCGGAACGATGAGACGAGCAGGCCGATGGTTGGGATGGTCCAGAGCAGTACGAGGAGGGCCAGGCTGCCGTTGACCAGGAGATCCGAAGTGAGTCTGGAGCGCTTCGCGCTTGCGGTTTTGGTAGCCATCAGAACACCTCGCGTTGGCTGAATTGGCGCAAATTATAGACCATCACCGGTACGACGGCAATCAACAGCACGATGGCGATGGCCGAGCCGTAACCGGCGTTCTGCGCGGTGAAGCTCTGGCGATAGAATTCGGTGGCGATGACCTGGGTGCTGAACTGCCCGCCGGTCATCACCTGCACCACGTCGAAGATTTTCAGGGTGAAGATGATCACGGTGGTTCCCACGGAGATGATGGTTCCCATGATAGAAGGGATCATGATTCGTAGGAAGACCTGGATCTCTGTAGCGCCATCTACGCGTGCGGCCTCCAGGATTTCGGCCGGGATGCCCTTGAGCGCCGCGGAGAAGAGCACCATGGCATAGCCGGTCTGCAGCCAGATGACGATCAGGATCAGAAACAGGTTGTTCCAGGGCTGCAAGTTGGCGGCCGCGGTCCAGGCGATCGGCTTGGCGCCGGTGAGGCCGCCCACGACCGCATTGAGCAGGCCGATGTTCGGGTTGACGTCGTAGATCATGTTCCAGATGACGCCGGCGCCGACCATCGAAATGGCCATGGGGAGAAAGATCATCGCCTTAGCGAAGTTCTCGAAACGGCTGCGGTCCGCCAGAGTGGCGATCAGCAGGCCGAACACCACGCAGAAGGTGGCCCCAATGACGATCCACATGAGGTTGTTACGAAATGCGGTGAACATATCCCGGTTGGTGAACACCGCCAGGTAGTTCGACAGTCCGACGAAGGCCGCGCCGTTACGGTCGAACAGGCTGACCCACAACGTGCGGACGGTCGGTAAGGCCAGGTACCAGGCCAGGATGGCCACGGCCGGGCCTACGAAGACAAATGGCTGCAGGCGCGCGCGCCAGATGTCGCCCATGCGCTCGATGAACCAGTTGGAGACCAGGTACAAGAGCGCGACGCCACCCACTCCCCAGATGATGGCCACCAGGGCGATGACCCCCTTGGGCGCGTCACTCTCACGCAAGAAGCGAAAGCCCGCGTAGAGGACGAGAAAAGTGAGCACCGGGACAAAGAGCGAAATCAGCGCCTGCACGACGAGAGTGCTGAGCCGTTCCAGGGAGCTCTTGGGCTGTGCCCGTGTTGTCAGTTGCTGCATGGGTTACCCTCCTGGGCGTGAGCGGCAGGAAAGCAGGCCCGATGGCCCCTTTCCTGCCGCCAGATGATTTACGCACTGGAAACTACTCAGGCATCCGGCGCCGACTACAGCCCGAACGAATTCGGGCCGAAAGGGCGCGCCGCCGCGAGGTCGGCCTGCGCCGACCGGCATGGCGTCCGCGCCTGATTTACTGCGGCCAGGCCGCGTCGATGGTCTGGAGGACGGTGTCCAGGTCCTTGGCGCCGGAGAAGTAGTCGGTGAAGCCCTTCCACTCGGAGCCGGAGCCAACTTCGCCGGGCATCAGGTCGGAAGCGTCGAAGCGCACGGAGGTCGCCCCCTTGACGGTTTCGGCAATTTTGCGCTCGACGAGGTCGCCGTACCAGTCGAGCTGCGAGTCGTTGTGCATGGACAGCGCGCCCGCGGAGGCCAGCCAGCCCTTGACGCTCTCACCCGTCGAGAAGAACTGCATGACCGCGCGCACCTCAGGCCGGTCGTGGAACATGGCCATGATGTCGCCAGCGACCAGGTAGGGCTTGCCAAACTGAGCATCCACCGGCGGCATGTAGAAGAAGTCGTAATCCACGCCGGCCTTGGCCTCCTTGGGGAAGAAGGAAGTGATGAAGTTACCCTGCTTGTGCAGCCAGCACTTGGGCGGGTTCTCGAACATGGGAGTCGGGGCATCGCCGAAGAAGGTCGTCACGATGCTGGCCTTGCCGCCGTAGACGTACTTGTCGTTGTTCCAGATATTGGCGAAGGTCTCGACGGCCTTCTTGACCTCAGGTGACGCGAACTTTAGTTCACCCTTCACCCACTTGTCGTAGTTCTCCAAAGAGGTGGTGCGTAGCATCATCTCCTCGGTCCAGTCGGTGGCCGGCCAGCCGGTGGCGGCGCCGGACTCGATGCCCACGCACCACGCCGGGTCGCCGTCCTTGGCGATTTGTTCGGTCAGCGCCAGCAGCTCATCCCAGGTGGTCGGAATCTTGTAGCCGGCCGCGTCCCAGGCCTTCTTGGGGTACCAGACCTGCGATTTGCCGCTGAAGCGGTGCCAGACGCCGTACATGTCGGCCTTGCCGTCGGCGCCGGTCATGGTCGCCATGTCCAGCCATGACTGCAGGTAGTTTTCCTTCAGCCAGTCTGTGGAGATGGCCGAGGAAACCGGGGTGACCTTGCCCTGCTTCACAAAGGTGCCCAGCAAGCCCGGCTGCGGGAAGTCAACCACATCGGGCACGTCGCCAGCCTGCACACGCACCGAGATCGAAGCCTCGAACTCCTTCGAGCCTTCGTACTGAATGTCAATGCCGGTGGCTTCCTCGAACGCCTTGACCGAGTTGTTGAACTTCACCGCGTCTTCATCGGTGAACGGGCCGGTCATGGTGACCTTGGTACCCTTGTACTTGCCCGCATAGGCATCGGCCAATTCGGTCAGGCCCTTGGAACGGGCGCCGGCTTCACTGCCGCCCACAGACGTGCTGGCAGGCGGGGCCTTGGTGGCTTCTGGGGCCTTGGTGGCTTCTGGGGCCTTCGTAGCTTCTGGGGCCTTCGTAGCTTCTGGGGCCGCGGTTGGCGCCGCAGCCTGACCGCAGGCGCCCAGCACCAGGGTCACGATGACCAACAGCGCAAGCAAATTCAAACGTCGCATGTTTCTCTCTCCTTCTTGTGATCCTTCAGATCAGATTCAGTCAATCACTGGTAAACGATCGTCGGGCGCCGGGCCAAGTAGACCGCGTCCGTCGTCCACAGCAAAACACGAATAGATGAAATGCCCTTTGGGTTCCTCCTGTTTTGTCAGTTTTCATGACTCAGGCTGTCTCGCGCTTCACCAGCGTAAGGGGTAAGGTGATCTTCTGATTGGGTCGCGTGGGGTCATCCAAACGCGCCAGGAGTAGCTCGGCCGCAATGCGACCGGATTGCTCCAGAGGCTGGCGCACGGTGGTCAAACCGATGTAATCGGCCAGGTCAAGGTCGTCAAAACCGATAATGGCGACATCATGCGGCACGCGCAGACCTCGATCACGCGCAGCC
>JAYRVL010000196.1:0-2249 GCA_041918575.1 Anaerolineae bacterium
CCGGTTATTGGGCACTCGAGAACCCTGTGGCAGACCGGCTGAAGCCTCGATTGCGGGACCATTTGGAATCCTGCACCCGGCCGCCATTCAACCATCCAGACAACCATGAAAACAACTGTCATCGCCTTCATCTTGCTCCTGCTTGCCACCGGAGTCGCCGTGGCCGCCTGGTTGGCGCAACCGCCAGGCGTGATCCCTTACCGCTTCGCCGGCACACCCACCCCCACCGGCCAAACCGGCGCGCAGGTATACGCGCAGCGCTGCTCCACCTGTCATGGCGACGTGGGCCAGGGACTCACCGCAGCCTGGCGCGCCACCTGGGACGAAGAACACCAGAACTGCGCCTCTGCCAAGTGCCACGGCCGCGACCATCCGCCGGAAGGTTTCCAAATCCCCAACAACTACGCGCCGGCCGTGGTCTCTGCCGGCGCCCTGCGCCGTTTTGCCAACGCCCAGATTTTGTACGATTACGTCTCGCGCACCATGCCCTACTCCGCGCCGGGCGATTTGACCCCAACCCAGTATTGGCGCGTGGTCAACTTCCTGCTCTGGGCCAACGGCGTCACCGATGTTCCCAACGGCGTCACGGCCGAAAATGCGACGCAGGTCGAGTTGGGCACGCGTCTCTACACCCTGCCGATCATCCAGCCCGCCACTCCCGCGCCGCAACCCATCATGGGCGGGAGCAGCCGACCATAGCACGCCATCGGGAACGATTGCCATGAGCATCGAAGATTGCCTGGCGAATCTGCGCCAGGACGCCGACTTCATGCGCCAGGTAACCGCCTGGCAGGATCTGCCGGCCCGCGCCGGGCAATTCGCGGCCATTCCGCCTGCGCTCGACCCGCGCCTGGCGCACGCGCTGCAGCAGCGCGGCCTGTCCAGGCTCTACACCCACCAGGCCGCGGCGCTGGAAACCGCCCTGGCCGGCGAAAATCCGGTCATCGTCACCGCCACTGCGTCCGGCAAGACCCTCTGCTACAACCTGCCGGTGCTGCACACCCTCCTGCAGCAACCCCAGGCCCACGCCATCTACCTTTTCCCCACCAAGGCCCTGGCCCAGGATCAGTTGGCCGAGCTGAACGCCTTCCTGACCGCCCTCCGCGCCGCGGAATCAGGCCCGACCACTGCGCCGATTCGCGCCAGCACTTACGATGGCGACACCCCGGCCGCTCAACGTCGCGCCATCCGCAGCCAGGCGCGCATCCTGCTCACCAATCCGGACATGCTGCACGCCGGCATCCTGCCTAACCACCCGTCATGGGCAGCCTGGTTTACGCATCTGCGTTTCATCGTGCTCGACGAGCTGCACACCTACCGCGGGGTGTTCGGCAGCCATGTCGCCAACGTCCTGCGCCGCTTGCGCCGGCTCTGCCAGTTCTACGGCAGCGCGCCCCAGTTCATCTGCACCTCGGCCACCATCGGCAATCCGCAGGCGCTGGCCGAAAAGCTGCTGGAAGCCCCGGTGCGCCTGCTCGATCGCGACGGTTCGCCGCAGGGCACGCGCGCCGTCGTGCTCTACAACCCCCCCGTGGTGGATCGCGACCTGGGCCTGCGCCGATCCAGCGTGCTGGAGGCCGAACGCCTGGCCGCCCATTTCCTGGCGGCCGACGTACAGACCATCGTTTTTGCCCGCAGCCGTCTGACCACCGAGCTGCTCCTCACCTATCTGCGCCGCCGCGTGCAGCGGCCGCTGCCCACGGCGCGTCAACAGCCCAACGCAGGCTGGCGTCAGGTTGATGCGGACACCGTGCGCGGCTATCGCGGCGGCTACCTGCCGGAAGAACGGCGGGCCATCGAGAACGGACTGCGGCAGGGCCAGGTGCGCGCGGTCGTTGCCACCAACGCACTCGAACTGGGCGTGGACATCGGCCAACTGGGCGCGGCCGTGCTGACCGGCTTCCCCGGCGCCATTGCCAGCGCCTGGCAGCAGATGGGACGGGCCGGCCGGCGCCAGGGCGTGGCCGCGGCCATCCTCATCGCCGGCCCGGGCGCGCTCGATCAGTACGTCATCACCCATCCGCGCTACTTCTTCGAGCAAAGTCCGGAACAGGCCTACATCAACCCCGACAACCTGAGCATCCTCCTGAACCATCTGCAGTGCGCGGCCTTCGAGCTGCCGTTTGCCGTTACGGAGAATTTTGGGCAGGCCACCCAGGACTTGCTGGCCTACCTGGCGCAGCAGGGCTTGCTGCACCGGAGCGGCGACGCCTGGCATTGGATGAGCCAGCATCAACCGGCGCGCACAG
>JAYRVL010000197.1:0-3995 GCA_041918575.1 Anaerolineae bacterium
GGGGGCGCCGTCCCGCCGGCGGGGGGCCCTGCGGCGTGGGCCACCGCCGCCCCGCGGCTGGATGTGCGGCGGGGGGGCGTCGTCCCGCCTCCGGCGTGACCTCCGGCTTGGGCTGACGACGCCCCGAAGCAGGATTTGTCGCCGGAGGGCGTCGTCACGCCAGAGGCGTGACCTGCGGCTCAAGCGGCCGGCGCGGCCGTGACTTCGACGCGGGTTGGCGCGCCGAAACCTGCCAGCAGCGCGTACTCGACAGAGTCCGCCAGCGCCTGCCAGCTCGCCTCGATGATGTTCGAACTGGCGCCGACGGTGCTCCAGGTATGCACATCGGCGCGATGCGCACCGCCATCAGATACCTCAGGGCTTTCAGCGCCCCGCGCGTCGTCCGGTCGAAAGGCCGAATCAATCTGCACCCGCACCTGCGCCGCGGTGGCCGCCTGACTATCCAGGATGCGCACCTTGTAATCACGCAGGTGAACATCTGCCAACTGCGGGTAAATGGGCAGCAGGGCCTTGCGCAGCGCCTTGTCCAGCGCATTGACCGGGCCGTTGCCCTCGGCCGCGGTGTGGAACACCTCGCGCCCCACGCGCACCTTCAGGGTCGCCTCCGCCACCAGGTCGGTCATGTGGTGGGGATCGTGGCTGCCCCCGTTGGCCGACGACCCCGCTTCCATCATATTAGGGGGAGATGAACCGGGGGACGAGCCGGCGGCACGTCGGTGCTCGACCACCACCTTGTAACGTTCCAGGACAAACGGAGGTTGGTAGTCTGGTCGAATGCGGCGCAGCATCAAATCCACGGACCCTTCGGCGCCCTCGAAGCTGTAGCCCTGGTTTTCCAGCTCCTTGATGCGAGTCAGCACTTGGCGCTCCTGATCGCGATTCAGGTCGCTCAAACCAAACTCCACCCGTTTGACTGCGATGTTGTCCTTGCCGCTCAGCTCGCTCACCAGGATGCGCTTCTGATTGCCAACCCTGGCCGGATCAATATGCTGGTAGCTGCGCTCCACCTTGACCACGGCATTGACATGTGTGCCGCCCTTGTGCGCGAAGGCGCTCATCCCCACATAGGGCTGGCGATGATTGGGCGCCAGGTTCGCCAGTTCAGAGACGAAATTGCTGACTTCTGTCAACTTCGCCAGGTTGCCCTCCGGCAGGCAGGCATATCCCATCTTGATCTCAAGGTCGGCCAGGATGCTGATCAGGTTGGCGTTGCCACAACGCTCGCCGTAGCCGTTGACCGTGCCCTGCACGTGCGTGCAGCCGGCGCGCACCGCGGCCAGCGAATTGGCGACCCCCACGCCGCCATCGTTGTGCGCATGAATGCCAAGCACCACGCTGTGACCCAACTGCGGAAAACGAGCCTGCACCAGTTTGACCGCGTCCTCGATCTCCCAGGGCAGGCGACCACCGTTGGTGTCGCACAAAACCAGGGCGGCCGCGCCTGCGTCCAAGGCGGCCTGCAGCGTGGCCAGGGCGTAGTCACGGTTCGCGGCCAGGCCATCGAAGAAGTGCTCCGCATCGTACACCACCTCGCGTCCCTGGCTGTGCAAATGCCCCACGCTGTCCGCAATCATGCGCAGGTTTTCGGGCATTGTCGTGCGCAGCACTTCCAGGACATGCAGATCCCAGGTCTTGCCAAAAATGGTCACCACCGGTGTGCCGGCCTCCAGCAGCAGTTGAATCTGACCATCATCCGCGGCCGCGGTGTCTGCCTTGCAGGTGCTGCCAAAGGCCGCCAGGCGAGCATGAGTCAGGTGCAGGTCTTGGCGGGCGTGCTGAAAGAACTCGATATCTTTCGGGTTCGAGCCGGGCCACCCCCCTTCGATGTAATGCACACCGAATTCGTCCAGCTTCCGCGCCACGCGCAGCTTGTCGGTGGAGGTAAAATTGACCGCTTCTCCCTGCGTTCCGTCGCGCAGGGTTGTGTCGTAAACCAAGACTTGCATAGACATGATCATTCCTCCAGGTGTTGGGAGATCAGGGATCGCGCACGTCGGCCAGTGAGTCGAAAACGTAGTCCGGCCAAATGCCTTTGGCCAGGTCTTCAGGGCGAAATTTGCCGGTTTTGACCAGCGCGCCAAGCATCCCTGCATTGCGGGCGCCGGCCACATCCACGTCAATGTCATCGCCAATCATGGCAACACGTTCGGGCGGCAGGCCGAGCATGCCGATGGCCTGCTCAAAAAAGGCTCGTTCGGGCTTTCCCATCACCAGGGCATAGCGCCCGGTGGCATACTCCAGGGCCGTCACGAACGGGCCAGAATCGAGGCGCAGGCCGTCAGCGGCTCGCCAGTAGCGGCTCTTGCCCAGCGCAATGAAACCGGTGTTCTTTTCCAGCAGAAGGCGAAAGGCATGATTGAGCCTGTCGAAGGTCCAGGAATCGCCCAGGTCGCCAATCACCACAAACGAGGGGTTGTCGCTATCCTGCGGCACCCCCGCAAAGTCGGCCAGGGCGTCATCGAGCACCAAGAAATAGGCGCTGGCGCCGCGGGAGCGCAGGTAGTGCGCCGCCACCGAGACCGGATTGAGGATGTCGTCCTCCTCAGCCTGCACGCCAAAACCGCGCAGGCGCGCGGCCAGGCTGGAGCGACTGCGCATGGTGCTGTTGGTCACGAAGCGGATGGGCACGCCGCGCGCCCGCAGCCAGGCGAGCGTCTCGCCTACACCGGGCAGCAGTTGGTCATACTGATAGATCGTCCCGTCCAGGTCAATGAGCAGAGCGTCCACGTGCTTCAGAATGCTCGCCGTCATGCGCTTTCCTTTCGCCGCATCGCATCTATGACCTGGTTCCCCATCGCGGCAGTCCCCAGGCGATAATCCAATTTGCCCGCTTCCGCAATATCGCCGGTGCGGTAACCGGCCGTCAACACGGCATCCACCGCTTGTTCGATCGCCAGCGCCGCGTCGCCCAGGCCGAACGAGTGACGCGCCAACATGGCAGCGCTCAAGATGGCGCCCAGCGGGTTGGCGATGCCCTGGCCGGCAATGTCAGGCGCCGTGCCGTGAATCGGCTCATAGAGACCCCGCGGAAAGCCGAACTGGTTCAGGTCAGCGCCGACGGAAGCCGATGGCAGCATGCCCATCGAGCCAGAGAGCATGGACGCCTCATCGGTCAGGATGTCGCCGAAGAGATTTTCGGTGACGATCACATCGAAGCTGACCGGTCTCCGGATCAGGTGCATGGCAGCCGCGTCCACCAACAGATGATCCAGGGTCACGCCCGGAAACTCACGCGTCACCACCTCGCTCGCCACCCGTCGCACCCGCCGCGAGCTGGCGAGAAGGTTGGCCTTGACCACCGTGGTGAGCTGGCCGCGCCGCGCCTGCGCGGCGCGAGCCGCCACGCGCACCACGCGCTCGATCTCTGCCCGGCTGTAGATCATCGTGTCGAAGGCGGTTTCCTGCCCGGCGGCGTCCAGTCTCGCCTCCTGTCGCGGGCCAAAATAAGCGCCGCCGGTCAGTTCGCGCACCACCAGCAGATCAACGCCCGCCAGAATTTCCGGTTTGAGCGTGCTGGCGCCGATCAGCGCGGGCGCCACCGCAACCGGTCTCAGGTTGGCAAACAGCCCTAACGCTTTGCGAATGCCCAACAACCCCTGCTCCGGTCGCACCGCGGCCTGTGGATTGTCCCAACGCGGGCCGCCCACCGCGCCCAAAAGTACGGCATCGGCCTCTGCGGCCAGGCGCTGCGTCTCGGCCGGCAGCGCCGCGCCGGTGGCGTCAATGGCACAACCGCCCAATAGCGCCGGCTCGAACTCGAACGAATGCCCGAACAACTGACCCGCGGCAGCCAAGACCCGAACGGCCTGCTCTGTCACCTCCGGCCCAATCCCATCTCCGCCCAAAACGACTATTCTCGCGTGCAATGTGTGTTCCCCTCCTCCCGATGCGTAAGGCGTGCTACGTGGCGCGGGACACGGCTCCCCGCCCTGCCCCGTCCCCCCTAACTCCTAACTCCTATCTCCTATCTCCTATCTCCTATTTCCTAACTCCTA
>JAYRVL010000198.1:0-6978 GCA_041918575.1 Anaerolineae bacterium
ATGGCAAAGGCAGTATTTCAGCGAACGAAGCCGCACATCAACGTAGGGACGATTGGTCATATTGATCATGGGAAGACGAGTCTGACGGCGGCAATCACGAAGGTATTGTCGCTGAAGGGATGGGCGGATTTTCGGGCGTTCGATTCGATTGACAATGCGCCGGAAGAGAAGGCGCGCGGGATCACGATAGCGATTGCGCACGTAGAGTATCAGACCGAGAAGCGGCACTATGCGCACGTGGACTGTCCGGGACATGCGGACTACATCAAGAACATGATCACGGGAGCGGCGCAGATGGACGGGGCGATCCTGGTGGTCGCGGCGCCAGACGGGCCGATGCCGCAGACGCGGGAGCACATTTTGTTGGCGCGACAAGTAGAAGTGCCGGCGATGGTGGTGTTTCTGAACAAGTGCGACATGATGGAAGACGAGGAATTGCTGGAGTTGGTGGAGTTGGAGTTGCGCGAGCTACTGACGAGCCAGCATTTTCCTGGGGATGACATACCGATTGTGCGCGGGAGTGCGCTGCAAGTATTGGAATCGAGTTCGAAGGATGTGAATGCGCCGGAGTACAAGTGCATTTGGGAGTTGATGCGAGTGGTGGACGAGTACATCCCGACGCCGATTCGCGAGACAGAGAAGCCGTTCTTGATGCCCGTGGAAGACGTGTTTGCGATCAAGGGACGCGGCACGGTGGTGACGGGGCGCATCGAGCGTGGGACGGTGAAGGTTGGCGAAGAGGTGGAGATCGTGGGTTTGCGCGAGACGCGCAAGACGATCGTGACGGGCGTGGAGATGTTCAAGAAGATTCTGGAGCGCGGTGAGGCGGGAGACAACGTGGGTTGTCTGCTGCGAGGGATCACGCGCATGGATGTGGAGCGCGGGCAGGTATTGGCGAAACCGGGTTCGATCAAGCCGCACATGGAGTTCAATGGCGAGGTGTACGTGTTGAGGAAGGAAGAGGGTGGACGCCACACGCCGTTCTTCAACGGGTACCGGCCGCAGTTCTACATTCGGACGATGGACGTGACGGGGACGTGTGATTTGCCGGAAGGGCTAGAGATGGTCATGCCGGGGGACAACGTGAACCTGAAGATCAAGTTGATCGTGCCGGTGGGGTTGGAAGTGGGATCGCGATTTGCCATCCGCGAGGGCGGTCGCACCGTCGGCGCCGGTGTCATTACCAAGATCATGAGCTAACATCCGCAAAAAGATGCAGACAAGAGAAAAGCGCCGAGGGCCTTTTCTCTTGTCTCATCCTTGACCCAGGGGGGAGCATGGCGAAGCAACGAATCCGCATCAAACTCAAGGCGTATGACCATCGGGTTCTGGACAGCTCGGCGGCACAGATTGTGGATGTGGCAGAGCAGACCGGCGCGAATGTCGTCGGCCCAGTGCCGCTGCCGACGCGTATCGAAAGGGTGACCGTCAATCGTTCGCCCTTCATTGACAAAGATTCGCGCGAACAGTTCGAAATCCGTACGCATAAGCGTTTGATTGATGTGATTGATCCGGGCCAGAAGACGATTGACAAGTTGATGCACTTGAATCTTCCGGCAGGTGTTGATATCGAAATAAAACTGTAAACGCATAAAAGCGCATAAACAACGCGACGAACAGAGATGATTTCGTCGCGGTGTCTGTACCGTCCACTGCCTGACGAGCGACGGTACGGGGGACGACTAGTCTGTCAGCAGAAGCTGCCATGAACGGTCCCACCACGTAAGAGCCATCACGATGCGAATTGCAAGCAAAAGCAATTTGCTGTGTGGCGTCACTGGAGGGTGCCTGGCCGCTGACAGGCGCCCTCCAGTTGTTTATGTTGGGCCATCGTAGTCCCGGATCATCGGGGCCAGGCGGCCGGCCATGCGCCGGGATGACCACGCAAAGGAGGATGGGGAGATGGGGATGATGCAATGGAGTCAGGTCCGTTGACAGTCCTTACTTCCGGGATCGTATGAAGGGTATTATTGGTAGAAAGATCGGTATGATGCAGATTTTCACCGAGAAGGGCCATGTGGTCCCGGTGACTGTCATCGAAGCTGGGCCTTGCCATGTGACCCAGGTGCGCACGGTGGAGAAGGATGGCTATTCTTCGGTGCAGCTTGGCTTTGGCGAGGTGAAACCGAGACGCCTGACGAAGGGCGAACTGGGCCACCTGAGCGCCAAGAAGGTGCTGCCGCTGCGGACCCTGCGTGAATTTCGCGCCTATCGCAACGACAAGATCGAGTGGCAGGTTGGGCAGAAGATCACGGCGGACGTATTCGCGGCCGGCGACGTGGTGGATGTGACCGGGACGTCGAAGGGCCGTGGATTTCAGGGCGGTGTGCGGCGACACGGTTTCCACGGCGGCCCTAAGACGCACGGCCAGTCTGACCGCCAGCGAGCGCCTGGCTCGATTGGCGCAGGCACAACGCCTGGCCGCGTCGAGAAGGGTACCCGCATGGCGGGGCACATGGGCGCGGTGCGGGTGACGGTCAGCAACCTTCGTGTTGTCAAGGTAGACGCCGAGCGTAACCTGTTGTTGGTGCGCGGGGCTGTGCCCGGCGCCAAGAACGGCCTGCTGTACATCCGGACTGCACGCAAAGCGGGTTGATGGGCACCGGAGGGAAGAATCATGCAAGTACCAGTTTATAACATCAGTGGCGAGGTCAGCGGGGAGATCAACCTGCGCGACGATATCTTTGCAGCGCCAGTGAATCGTTCTGTCATGCATCAGGCGCTCGTGCGCCAGCTTGCCAACGCCCACCTGGGCACCCATGCCACGAAGACGCGTGCCGAGGTCAGTGGTGGCGGCAAGAAGCCGTGGCGGCAAAAGGGCACAGGGCGTGCGCGCCAGGGAAGCACCCGTGCGCCGCATTGGCGACATGGCGGCATCGCTTTTGGGCCGAAGCCACGCGCCTACACGCAGGATATGCCGCGCAAGATGCGACGCCTGGCGATGCGCTCGGCGCTGACGGTCAAGGCGGCCTCCCAGCAGATCGTGGTGGTTGAGGAATTTGCCCTGGATGCGCCCAAGACCAAGACGATTGTGCAGTTTCTCAATAAGGTTGAAATCAAGCGGAGCGCGCTCATTTTGCTGCCAGAGCGTAACGAGACGTTGGAGCTGTCTGCGCGCAACCTTCCAAATGTGAAGACCCTGCGCGCCGGTTATCTCAATGTGCGCGACCTGCTAGGGTACGAGACCCTGGTGTTGCCGTTGGCGGCGCTTGAGCAGATCGAGTCTTTCCTGGCGGACTGAGTCGGAGGAAATAACGATGCATATCTATGAAGTTCTCAAGCGACCGTTGATTTCGGAAAAAACGATGGCACAACGTGAAGCATCCAACCATTATGCGTTCGAGGTAGATCGCCGCGCCAATCGCCACCAGGTGAAAGATGCTGTGGAAGCGGTTTTCCCGAACGTGACTGTCCTGGATGTTCGTATTGCTAACATGCCGGCCAAGTTCAAGCGTGCCGCCCGCCGCCAAATCGTGCGTCATATTGCCTGGAAGAAGGCTTATGTTACGCTGGCGCCTGGGCAGACGATCCAGGTATTCGAAGGCGTGTAAGGAGTATACGCGATGGGAATCAAGATCTATCGGCCCACGTCAGCAGGCCGGCGCGGCATGAGCGTAGCGACGTTTTCAGAACTTACGCCGGACACGCAGCCTGAGCGTTCGCTGCTCACCGGTGTTCGCAAACGCGCCGGACGCAATCAACAGGGCCGGATCACGGTGCGTCATCAAGGCGGTGGGCACAAGCAGCGCTATCGTCTGATTGACTTTCGACGCGACAAAATTGGCGTGCCTGCGCGTGTGGAAAGTATCGAATATGATCCTAACCGAATCGCGCGTATCGCCAAGCTGGTGTACGCGGATGGCGAAAAGCGTTACATCCTGGCGCCGCTGGGCGTGCAGGTGAATGACCGGTTGATGTCCGGGCCAGATGCTGAGGTGCGCAGCGGTAATGCGCTGCCGATTGCCAATCTTCCGCTCGGTTCGATCATTCATAATATCGAGCTGCAGCCGGGCCGCGGCGGCCAATTGGTGCGCTCGGCGGGTGTGTCGGCGCAGTTGTTAGCCAGAGAAGGGGACTATGCCCAGGTGCGTTTGCCATCGGGCGAGGTCCGCATGATCAGCGTGCAGTGCATGGCGACCATCGGCCAGGTGGGCAACACGGATCACGCCAATATCAATTGGGGCAAGGCCGGCCGGATGCGCTGGCGGGGTCATATGCCGCAGGTGCGTGGTATTGCGATGGACCCCAGTTCCCATCCGCATGGCGGCGGCGAGGGCCGTTCGCCTGTGGGTATGCCTGGGCCAAAGACGCCGTGGGGCAAGCCGGCCCTGGGCTATAGGACGCGCAAGAACAAGCGCACGAACAGCATGATTGTTCGCCGACGCAGCGCGGGTCGTCTGAAGTAGGCGAGGGTGAGGAGGATTTACCTGTGTCACGTTCATTGAAAAAGGGACCGTTTGTAGACCCAAAGCTGCTGAAGAAGATCGAGATGATGAATCGCCGGGGCGAGAAGCGTGTGCTGAAGACGTGGTCGCGCGACTCAACGATCTTTCCGCAGTTCGTGGGCCACACGATGGCTGTTCATGACGGCCGGCGCCATGTGCCGATTTATGTGACCGAGAATATGGTGGGGCACAAGCTGGGCGAATTTGCGCCGACGCGCTTCTTCCGCGGCCATGCGGCCAAGGAGAAGCCGACGAAGGTGGCAACGAAGGCGCCAGGAGGGAAGCAAGCATGAGTGATGAGGTAATCGTGAAGGCCACCACCAAGCATGTGGGTTTGTCTGCGCAGAAGGTGCGCCTGGTGATTGACCAGGTGCGCGGTCGCCGGGCGACAGAGGCGTTGGCTTTCCTGGCGGTCATGCCGCAAGCGGCGGCCAAGCCGGTGGCAGCAACGATCAAGTCCGCCATGGCCAATGCCGAAGAGAACCTGGGCCTGGATCAGGGGGACATGGTCGTGAGCGCCATTTGGGCCGATGTTGGCTCGACGCGCAAATGGCGACGTTTTGGCGCACGCGGTCGTTTCAAGCCGCTTCTGCGCCGCAGTTCTCACATCAGTGTGGTATTGGTGGAAGCAGCGAACGCATAATACGGAGGACGCATTGGGTCGCAAGGTTCATCCAATTGGTTTTAGGTTAGGGATCATTCGTGATCATCAGACCCGCTGGTTTGCATCGGGTCAGCGATATGTGCAGCAATTACATGAGGATCGCGCCATTCGCCGGATGGTGAGGGACACCATTGCGGAGACCAGCACTTCCAGATCGGGGGGAGCCGGTCCTGCGAGATCGGGCAGCGGCGGCGCATCGAAGAGCACAGATGTCGGCATCTCATTGCTGGAGATCGAGCGTTTCCCCAACCAGGTTGCGCTGCGTGTACATACGGCCAGGCCGGGTATCATCATCGGACGCAAGGGCGCGACTGTCAACGACCTGCGCAACAAGCTGCAGGTTCTGACCGGTAAGAAGGTCAAGATTGACATCGAGGAGATCGAGCGGCCGGAGTTGGACGCGTTCCTGGTGAGCCAGAGCATTGCCGATCAGCTCGAGAAGCGCGTGTCGTACAAGCGTGCGATGAAGCAGGCGGTGACGCGGGCTATGCGGTTGGGCGCCAAGGGGATCATGATTACGTGCAGCGGTCGTCTGGCTGGATCAGAAATGGCCCGGCGCGACTCGGTGCGTGACGGCCAGATTCCCCGGCATACCTTGCGCGCGAACATTGATTACTCCTTCTCCGAGGCGTTGACGACGTTTGGCCGCATCGGAATCAAGGTCTGGATTTATAAGGGCGAAGTTCTGCCGGGGATGGCGCGCCCGAGTGAAACCAAGCCTGTACAGACGATGGAGTAAGCCAGCGCGTGGCGGGGGATGCGACGGCGTTCGCAGGCCCCGGGAGTTTAGGAGCAAATAAACGATGTTAATGCCGAAGCGTGTAAAGTATCGAAAAATGCACCGTGGCAATATGCGCGGGACGGCTGGCCGCGGCAACCAGGTCGCCTTTGGCGATTACGGTATGCAGGCCCTGGAACCGTGCTGGATGACCAGTCGCCAGATCGAAGCCGCTCGTCGTACGATTGTGCGCTTCATTCGTCGTGGCGGCAAGTTGTGGATTCGTGTCTTTCCTGATAAGCCCGTGACTAAGAAGGCTGCTGAAACCCGCATGGGCAGCGGTAAAGGCGCGGTAGATCATTGGGTGGCGGTTGTGCGCCCTGGGTTGATGCTGTTCGAGTTGACCGGTGTGACGGAGGAGACGGCGAAAGAGGCTTTCCATTTGGCCGCCTTCAAGTTGTCTATCAAGACGCAGATCGTTTCGCGCGCTGCCGAGTCAGCCGCACCGGAAGCAGCGGCCCAGGCGACGGGCGTCGCGGTGTCGTAAAGAGGAGCCGATGATGCTGTCAAGAGAAATTCGTGCGCTGATGACTGACGAAGTTGGCGTTAAGCTGGATGCCGCCTATCAGGAGCTGTTCAATCTGCGCTTTCAGATTTCAACCGGTCAGATGAAGAACACTATGCGCCTGACCGCGGTGAAGCGTGATATTGCACGCTTGAAGACGATTCTGCGTGAGCGGGAATTGGAAGCCTGGTATGCTGCTGGGGGCGTGGCTTGAACGCCGACGTCGGAGGAAAGAATTATGCGTGAACAGCGTAAGCTATTGGTTGGCCGCGTGGCAAGCAACAAAATGGAAAAGACCGTGGTTGTGACCGTGGAGCGGGTGCGCCGCCATGCGCTGTACGGGAAAGTCGTCAAGATGACTCGGCGCTTTATGGCGCACGATGAGAACAATGCCTGCCAGATTGGCGACATGGTGCGCATCCTGGAATCTCAACCGTTGAGTCGCCGCAAACGCTGGGTGGTGACCGAGATTCTGAATCGTTCGAACCAGGAATTGGTTTGAATCGTTTCCCGTAACTACGCCGCGCAGCCTGCTCGCGTGAGCAGACGAGGCGGTGATCGGCGCTGGTTCGGTGATTCACACAAG
>JAYRVL010000199.1:0-11188 GCA_041918575.1 Anaerolineae bacterium
AGCTGATGCATGGTAGGGCCGGCAGAAGGACCATCTCTCCTGTGCGCAAAACCAATGTTTGCCCTAGTAGAACACGTGTTCTAATTATACAAGAACATTTGTTCTGTGTCAAGAGGTGAGACCGGGCAATTTGCAGGGCAGCGGCGCGGCTATACCGCAGCCGCGGCCCGCGTGGCGGGATGGATGCAGATCGCAGCCTGCGTGAGTGCAGCAGGCATTGGCTGAATCGGCCGTTTTCGGGTAGAATCAGAATGCCTGCGCGCAGCAGGCGGCATCCCCGTCATCTCTCGCGCGCCCGCGGCCTCTCATCAGGGGGCCAGGCGACGCATTGTGAAAGGCGCTGACATCGTCGTGGAAGAGCTCAATGTTGAGGTCAAACCCTCGTTGTTCCAGGTTCTGGGAAATCGCGGCTTCCGGCGCTTGTGGGCGGCGCAGGCCATCTCCCTGACCGCGCAGTCCATGGTCAATTTTGCCGTCATCGTGTTGACCGAGCGGGTCACACAACGCTCTCTGTTTACCAGCCTGGCTGTCCTGTCTTTCGTGATTCCACCGGTGCTGGTGGGCGCGTTTGCCGGCGTGGTGGTGGATCGCACCAACAAGCCGTTCATGCTGTGGATTACCAATCTCTTGCGCACTGGTCTGATGATCGGCTATTTTCTGTTCGATCGCAACTGGTCGCCGGCTATCTTGCTTTCTGGCATTTTCTTGATCACGGCGCTTTTCGCGGCTGTTTCGCAGTTCTTTGGGCCGGCCGAGGCCGCCACGATCCCGCTGCTGGTGCCGCGCCATCAGCTTCTGGCGGCGAATGCGCTCTTTGCCACGACCTACAACGCGTCGCTCGTGGGAGGGATGGCGATTCTGGGTCCGCTGTTGGTGACATTCCTCGGCTTGAGCCGATTGTGGCTGTTCGTGGGACTGCTGTACGGCCTGTGTACGGTGCTGGTCGCGCGGCTGCCATCGGGCGATCGCAGCCAGGAACGCCCGCTGGCCGCGATCTTCGGCGACTCAACCGACGGGTGGCGCGCGACCTTTCGCCGTGAATTCTGGCTGCCGGTGCGCGAGGGGTGGGCGTTCATGGCCGGACATCCGCCGGTGCGCACAGCCACAATCAATCTCTCGTTGGCATCCACCATTCTGCTGGTAGTGGCCACGCTTGGCCCCGGTTTTGTCAGCCGCGTGCTCGGCCGCAACCCTGAGGATGTGAGCTTTCTGCTACTGCCGGCCAGTTTGGGCATGGCGCTGGGCGTTGTACTGGTGGGTCGCGTAGTGGGACGCGTCGGCGCTGCGCGCTTGATCAGCCTGAGCATGATCGGGGGCGCGCTCTTCCTGGCCGGACTGGCCCTTTCGCCGCTGTGGGGAGGTTCCCTGGCGCGACTTTTCTGGGGGCCTGATGCGCCGCAGCATTTGCTGGGCAACACGATCCTGGGCGGCGCCATTGTCGCCGCGGTGGGTCTGGGCCTGGTCAACTCTTTCATTACTGTGCCGGCTTATACACAGTTGCAGGAGGAGACAGAAGACAACATGCGTGGGCGGGTCTTTGCCTCGCTCTTCATGATCACCGGTTCGCTCTCGATGCTGCCGGTGCTTTTCGCGGGTGCGCTGGCCGATTGGCTGGGACTCGTGATGGTCATGGTCATCGTGGCCGGCATCATGGGCGTCGCCGGCCTGGCCACCCTGGGTCGTCGGACGATAGCGGCAGGAGCGCACGCGCAAACCGACGCGCCGCCGGGCGCGTGAACCGCGGGCGTGCTGTCGGCCTTCTGTCGTTGGCCTGTGCTGTGCGGGCCTGGCGCCTGCTGTATCATCAACGAACCCCAGCGGCGGCGGCCATCCCAGCGGAAAACCGCGGATAACAGGTTTCGGAGGGATGTATGTTGTACGGGAAAAGGGTTCGGCTGCGCGCCATTGAGCGCACGGATTTACCGACATTCGTGCGCTGGTTCAATGATCCAGAGGTGCGCCAGTACCTGCTGATGTTCGAGCCGATGTCCATGGCGATGGAGGAGCGTTGGTTCGAGGGTCGGCTGAGTCGTGAGAACGATTATCTTTTTTGCGTCGAAGCGCACGTTGGCGATGAGTGGGTCCACATTGGCAATATCGGCCTGCATCGCGTTGACTGGAAGAATCGGTTTGCCACGTTCGGCATTGCGCTGGGCGAAAAGGCCTATTGGGGTCAGGGGTACGGCGCCGATGCCACATGCACCATCCTGCAGTTTGGCTTTGGTGAGCTAAACCTGCACCGGGTGGAACTCGATGTGTACGACTTCAACCCGCGGGCCATTCGCTGCTATGAAAAGGCCGGCTTTCACCGCGAAGGGGTCAGGCGCGAGGCCATCTTCCGCAACGGACAATACCATGACGTTCTGACCATGGCGGTTCTTCAGCACGAGTTCAGCCTGCCGGACGCTTGATTCCGCTCAGCGTGGTTTCAATGCGTGGCGCTGCGCCTTGCCATTGGCGGCGCGGGACAGGTCGGACGCCAGGTGAACGAGGCGTGGGCATCTGTAAATGGCGGATTACGCGGCCTTGTACCCGATGGCGCGCAGGAATCCCTTGCGCCAGGCGATATCCTCCTCGCCCTCGATCCCCCGCGGTGAGGCGCCATCAATGATGCCGAGCACACCGCGGCCTTGCTCCGTTTGCGCCACAATCACCTCAACCGGATTGGCGGTGGCGCAAAAGATGCGGCACACCTCTGGCACCTGCTTGAGCGCATTCAGAACGTTGACCGGGTAAAAGCCCTGCCCCAGAAACAGGATGAAAGTGTGCCCTGCGCCCAGCGCCAGGGCATTTTGCTGCGCCAGGCCGATCATCTCCGGGTTGGCGCCGCTCCAGCGCACCAGGCATTTGCCTGAGGCTTCACAGAAAGCCAGGCCAAACTGAATCCCAGGCACAGTGTTCACCAGCGCCTCGTGGATGTCCTCCACTGTTTTGATGAAGTGCGATTGGCCGATGATCACGTTGATCGCCTCTGGCTTTGTGATCTTGACGGTGGTGAGTTCCATGATTCGAGCATCCTTTGTCAGTTCTGATGGTTCACGAATCGGGCATTTGCTGTCTGAGATTCGGATGGAGTGAGTCACCCAATCTCAAGTACATTATACCAGGTTATACCAGGTCATACCAGGTCGCGGTGAAATTTGGGATGCGCCGATTGAGGGCGTCAGCCTGCAAGCGTGGTGGTAGTACGCCAGATCAGGGCCAGTCGTTCCGCGCACAGTTGATCCGGTTGCCGGCCTGCTCGCCTGATTTGGCGCATACCACCATCTCGCAGTAGAATCAGGCGGCCGGCCTGATGCCAGCCGTGAACTGCGAACGGGCTGACAGAAAAGGGTCCCGGCAGGCAGTATGATGCGATGAGCGCCATCACCACGCACGCCGGCCTGCGCGCAAGCAGCGGACGTCGGCCGTAGAACCGATGGCTACGAGGAGTTGACATGAACGATCTGAGTTTTCTAAGCGACAGATTCGCCTGGCTGGCTGTGATTCCAGTCCTGGGCGTTCTTGTTTTCTGGCACGAGTTGGGCCATTTTCTGGCTGCGCTGTGGATGAAGGTCAAAGTCGAGGAGTTCGGGTTTGGCTATCCGCCGCGCATGGCAACCCTTTTCGAGCGCAAGGGGGTCAAGTTCACATTGAATTGGCTGCCGCTGGGCGGCTTTGTGCGCATGGTCGGCGAAGAGTCCGGCTTCGAGACTGAGGGCAGCCTGACGATGAAAAGGCCTTATCAGCGCGCCATCGTGCTGGTGGCCGGCCCGCTGATGAACCTGATCCTGGCGCCGATTCTGTACGCGGTGGTTCTTACGTCTGGGGTTCCGTATCCCCTGGGCAAGGTTGAAATTACCGCGCTTGCACCCGGCTCACCGGCCGAGTTAGCCGGTGTTCTGGCCGGCGATCAGATTGTGATGCTGGACGATGTGCGCCCAACCACTACCGACGCGGTGCGTGAGACGATCTTACGGTATCGCGGGCAGCCAATGCCCATCGTGGTTTTGCGCGAGGGACAAACCATCAACCTTACTGTCACCCCGCGAACGCCGGAGCAAACGCCAGAAGGCGAGGGCGCGGCCGGCATTGGAATTCAACGCGGCCTGGTGACGGCCAGCAACTTCGGCCAGGCTCTTACAATGGGCGTCCAGCGCACCGGCGAAGTAGTCATCATGATGACTACCGGTTTGGGTGAATTGCTGCGCAGCGTCATCGCGCCGTCTCCGGACGCGGCCCCGTTGGGGGGCGTTGCCGGGCCGGTCGGCATTGCCCGCATCACAGGTGAGTTGGCGCGACAGGGTCTCATCCCACTCATCGAGCTGACAGCTTTTCTGAGCCTCAACTTCTTCATCATCAATCTGCTGCCGCTGCCAGCGCTGGATGGGGGTCGGCTGGTGTTCGTGCTGCTGGAAGCAATCCGTCGTGGTAAGCGCATCCCGCCCGAGCGCGAGGCGCTGGTTCACCTGATTGGTATGGTCGGGTTATTGGCGCTCATGGTCGTCATTTCTTACTTCGACCTGACGGCCTGGTGGAGCGGCGCGCCTCTCTTCCCGGCGCAGTAGCCAATGTGCAGCATGAACCGGCGGAGTTTTACCGCGCGGGACAACGGTACTATTGCATTTTTCAGCCGCGATGACTATAATTCGTCCGAAATTACGAGTTGCTCTGGCCCTTTACGCAACATCAAGAGAGAGAAACTCAAAGACCTGAGGAGGTTCGCCATGTTTCGACGTTTCATGATCTCCTTTCTGATGACGATACTGATCGTCGCGGTAGTTGGAGTGATGCCTGCGGGCGCCCATGTGTCCTGGTGCTCATCCGATCCCGTCGTCACTCTGGCGGATGGCAGTGTAGTGAATGTGTTGGTCGAGGCCCCCGTTGAATTTGCCGGCTCGAACGTTTTCGTGAACATGCTGGCCCCACGAGGATCAGAACTGACGGCGCTGCTCGAAGGCGACCTGAACCTGGATGTGAATTTCCATGCCGTTCAACACACGAACCGCATGTTCCTGGTTGTGGCGCCGCAGGGCAACTTCCCGCTACGGGTCACAGTGACGCACAATGGCGTGACAGTAGCCTACATCGAAGGCGGAGCGGGTCAAGCGCTCACCACGTGGGTAAATTTCTAGCCCCCCTGATGAAACATCCCAAAACCTGAAATTGGGAATGAAGGCCGGCAGTGATATAATCGCTGCCGGCCTTTGTTATGCAAAAAATCGTCAAGACATTCATATTGCCTCTGGCGCCCGTCCTGTGGCTCGCAGCGGGAACTGCCTGGTTTGCCTGGCACGGCTGGCAAGAGGTGCATAGTCCCAATCCGTTCGCCACCCCAGGTTACTTCGACTGGCTGCGTTACCTGGAACGTCTGACGCCCCCCTGGAGCGCGGCGTTGGCTCTTGCGCTGCTGGCGTTCGTAGCCGGCGGCTGGTTTGTGTGGCAGCAGAGCCGTTTCGATCGCTGGCTGTTGGCTGCAACCGGCGCGGTCGGCCTGGGTTTGGCCCTATGCCGCCCCATCGCCAATGGATTCAGCCTGTTGATGCTCTTGGTGTTGGCCGCCATCACGGCTGCCGCAGGCCGCTGGACCATGCGTCGCCTCGCCCTTGCCCACGCACAAACGGCCACCACCCTTTTTTTTGCTTGGGTCATCGGCTGCGGCCTGTTGATTCTCTGCGCGTTGGCGCTTGGCGTGCTGCATGTGCTCTCCCCCTGGACCCTGGGCCCGGCGCTTGTCCTGGCCGCGCTGGCGGCCCGTCAGGATTTAGGGTGGTTCTTGAAAACCGCCGTCGCCTGGCGCCCCGCCCTGCCGGCGGGCAGCAGCCAGCGCCTCATGGCGCTGGCGTTGGCGCCATTCCTTGCGCTTGATCTACTCGGCGCGCTGGCGCCCATTGCCGCCTTCGATGCCACCTGGTATCACGTCTTCATCCCCCGGCTCTATCTCCAGGCCGGCGGCCTTGATTTCTTCCCGGCGTTCTATCGCAGCCTGTGGTTCAGCAATGTCGAGATGCTCAACCTTTGGGGTTTGGCCCTGGCCGGCGACCAACTGACCCAGCTCATCAGCCTGAGTCTCACCCTTCTGTTGCTCCTGGGCGTGTTCGTGGCAACATGCCAATGGTTTGGAACGCAGATTGCCCTCCTGGCCGTCCTGCTGATCTTCACCTCCCCTGTCATCGCCAGTTACGCGCCGTTAGCTTACGTGGACATTCCGCTGGCGCTCTTTCACCTGGCAACCTTGCTGGCCTGGCTGAACTGGATCCAGACTGATCGGCCCGGTTGGCTGCTGACGGCCGGATGGGCCGCCGGGCTGGCTGCCGGCGCCAAGCTGCTCGGCTGGCCTCATCTGGCGCTGCTCGTGCTGCTGACGCTCGGTCGTCTGCTCTGGCGCCCGCGCGCGGGGCGCTGGCCGCTTTTTGCGGCCATGTTGTTAGCGGCCGCGCTCCCCTCGCTTCCCTGGCTCTGGCGCGCCTGGCGCCTGGGCGGCGACCCGCTCTTTCCCTTTGGGTTCAAGTGGTTTGCAGAGACTACCTGGAATCAATGCACCGATCTCCTGCACAAGTCCCATTTTGCCTACGTCGGCGTTGGCAGAGTACGCACTCTGCCGGCGTTAGGCATCGTCCTCCAACTGATCGTCCTCTACGCCAGCGGCGTCTGGATCAGCCTGGGCTGGCTTCTCACCTTGCCCCCGCTGCTGCGAGTCAAATTTGGGAACAGACAGCGGCTCTTGCTCTGGCTGATGATCGCCGGCGCGCTGCTGACCCTGGGACAGGCTTTCCTCTTTCCCATGCCGCGCTTCTTTATCTTCGCGCAGACGCTTGGCGCCATCGTCGTGGCGGTCAGCACTTGGTTCTACCTGACGCACGGTCCGGCCTGGTCGCGCTGGTCAGTCGCCGCGCTGCTCACGATCGCGATCGGGTTAGGGCTGGCCCATGCGGCGGCCGCCCGCCCCGATGCTGTGCGCGTGGTATTGGGACTGGAGAGTGAGGAGCAAGCGCTCAGCCGCGGCCTGCCGGAGTATGACGCAATCGCCTGGGCAAATCAGCACCTGCCGGCCGAGGCGCGGGTGTTGAACTGGTCGTTACGTGGATCTTTTCTGTGGCGTGATCAGGCGCCGGTTGACCCGGCTTTTCAGGGGCTGCTCGATTTTTCTCAACTGACCGATGCACGGCGCTTTCTGGCTCGTCTCGACGAACTCGGCATCACCCATCTGCTCGTGCTGCCCGACGGCAGCCAGTTCTTCTATCCGCAGGGCCATGAGGTGGCTGCGCATCTCGATGCCTTCCTGGTCGCGGTTGACTCCCATCTGACGCTGCTATACGAGCACAGCGGCACGCGCGTCTACGCCATTGACACCGAAGCCAACATACCCCCAACCCCCCTGCCCGGCATCGCCCTATGCCGTCAACAGAGCGCAGCGCGTTGACGTAGTGCTCATCCTGTTGGACATAGATCAACACGGATTCACACTGATCGTTTTCTTATCCGTGTTGATCTGTGTCGAGCCGTGTACCTCAGATTGAGCGCTTCACGGCAAGGCGTGACGTGTATCAATGACCAGCGCGGCGCGGCGGACGATATCAGCCCAATCGTACGTGGAATGATCGGTGGCAATAACCACGCAATCGGCCGTTTCCAACGCCGTCGTCAGGTCCGTCACCGAGGTCAAGGCATGACCATTGTGTCGAAATGAGGCAACGTGGGGATCGTGGTAACTCACCAGTGCGCCCTTTTGGCTCAACATCTCAATGATGTCGAGCGCAGGGGACTCACGCACGTCGTCAATGTCTTTCTTGTAGGCAACGCCCAGCACCAAAACACGGCTGCCGCGCAAGGGCTTTCCCACATCGTTCAGAGCGTCTTGCGCTTTGTTGACCCAATAGCGCGGCATTTCGCTGTTGATCTCGCCGGCTAATTGAATGAAACGCGCATTGTAGTTGAGCGTCTTCAGTTTCCACGACAAATAGTGTGGATCGAGCGGGATACAGTGTCCACCCACGCCCGGCCCAGGCGTAAACTTCATGAAGCCATAGGGCTTGGTGTTGGCTGCGTCAATCACCTCCCAGACATCAATGCCCAGCTTGTCGCACATGATGGCTGTCTCGTTGACCAGCGCGATATTGACCGCGCGGAAGGTGTTTTCCAGCAGCTTCACCATTTCCGCGGTCTGCGTCGAAGAGACCGGCACGATCGTCTGAATGGCCTGGCGATACATCGCGACGGCCACCTCCAGGCAGCCGGCGGTCAAGCCGCCCACAACCTTGGGGGTGTTTTCCACGGTGAAATCCTTGCGTCCGGGATCAATGCGTTCTGGCGAGAAGGCCAGGAAGAAATCAGCGCCCGCGACCAATCCGCCGGCTTCCAGCATGGGGCGCAGCAGTTCTTCGGTCGTGCCCGGATAGGTAGTTGATTCCAGTGATACCAACATGCCGGGATGCACATAGTGGGCCACTGATTCACCGGCTGCAATCAAGAAGCGCACATCCGGGTCGCGCGTCTTGCTCAGCGGGGTGGGTACGCAGATGATGGCTGCGTCGCACGTGGACAATGCGCTAAAATCGGTAGTAGCCGACAACGCGCCTCGCATCACGGTTGCGGCCAGCCGGGTCGTCGCCACATCTTCCACGTAGGACTCACTGCGGTTGATGGCCCTGGTCTTGTTTTGATCAACATCAATGCCGATTACTGTGAAACCGGCCTCAGCAAAGGCAACGGCCAGCGGCAAACCGACATAACCCAGGCCGATGATGGCGATGCTGGCGGACCTTGATTGGAATTTCGTCAACAGATGGGATTTGATCTCTGGCGTCATACGTTTGGCTCTTTATTCAATCATGGATGCTTGGCGTTCTGGCAATCATGGGCGTTGGCGCTCCAGGGCTGCGGCCACCCGTCGAATCGTTTCCGGCAGGGGAATGCCAGGCGCCCAGTTTGTCAGGGCGCGCAGCTTACTTGTGTCGGGCACACGGCGGCGCATGTCCTCGAAACCGGGCGCGTAGGCGTCCGCATAGGCGACGAATTGGATGCGCGGGTCAGGGTCGGTGGGGGGCGTCTGCGGGAAAAGCACCTGCAGAATGAGACGGGCCAGGTCGAGAATGGTAATTTCGTCACTGCCGCCAATGTTGAAGACTTCGCCCGCGGTCTCAGGGTGAGCGGCCAGGTCTATCACGGCGCGCACCACGTCAGTCACATCGCAGAAACAGCGGCTCTGTTGACCGTCGCCATAGACCGTCAATGGCTGACCGGCCAGCGCTTGCGCAACCAGGCGTGGGATGACCATGCCGTAGCGGCCCGTTTGTCGTGGGCCGACCGTGTTGAAGAACCGCATGATCGTCACCGGCAGCCCCTTTTCCTGGTGGTAAGCCAGCCCCAGAAATTCATCCACCATCTTGCTGGCGGCATAGGCCCAACGGCTTTTGTTGGTGGGGCCGAGGAGAACATCGTCGGCTTCGCTGAACGGCACGCGGCTGCCCTTGCCGTACACCTCTGAAGTTGAAGCGATCAGCACACGGGCGCGGTAGCGCGCGGCTGTGCGCAAAACCGCCTCGGTGCCCATGACATTGGTTTCGATCGTATGCACCGGTTGACGCACAATCAGTTCCACGCCCACCGCCGCCGCCAGGTGAAAAACGATGTCGCATTCGCTGGTCAGGCGATCGAGCACGATATCATTGGTGATCGAATCAATGGCGAAATGAAAAGCGGGATGACCGACCAGGTGAGCGATATTCTCGAAGCGGCCGGTGGACAGGTTGTCCATGATCGTCACGCGCTGCCCGGCCGCCAGCAGGGCTTCTGCCAGGTGGCTGCCAATAAAACCGGCGCCGCCGGTAATCAAAACATGCACACAGCACCTCGTTGGTTGCAGAGAGATGGATTAGGGTGATGCAATGCCGACAGCATGTGCTGAATCTCCATCGTCCTGACTCTGCGTATCATCGCGATAGTGAATCTGGCGCTGTTTGCCGCGTGTGCCCCGGCGCAGGCGCCGTTGTTCACGCTCGCGCGCCGTCTCGATCAGGTCGAGCGGGTCAATATCGTCAGGCGCCGCTAATTCTAATTCTTGTACCGGCACCTCCGCCGGTCGCGCCCGTCCCAAGAAATTCAACAGAATGTGGACTCGCTGCGTCGGCGTGGTGGGGCCTTCGAAAACGCCCATGAGGCCCTGCAATGCCCCCGAACGGATACGCACGCGGTCGCCAGGCTGGAACGAATGCGTGGGCAGTCCTCCTTCGGCCCAGATGAGGCTCACCCGTTCACGAATCGCCTCGATGACCTCGTCCTCGATGATGGCCGGGCGCCGTTCTACCGTTACGATGCCACGAATCCCCGGGGTCCAGGCAACGACGCGATAACTGGTGACATCGAAATCTATGCGGGCAAACAAGTAGCTGGGAAAATAGGGTTTGGTGGTGCGTCCTGGGCGAGGATTGAGCGACTTTAGCGTTGGGAGATAAGTCTCGATAGGGTGTCGGGCAAGAATTTCGGCAACCAGATATTCGGCGTTTGGCTTGACATGCAGCGCGTACCAGTTCAACAAAGGAGCGCCCTCACTTGAGATGTACACTTGAGATGTACACTTGAGATGTACAATCGGTTTCCATCTCTAGTTTAGCACAAACGGCCCCGCATTCCAAAACGAACGCAGGGCCGTTTCTCATTTGGCGGTTTGTTGACCAGCCGGTAGAATCAACGTCAGGCCAGGTGACGACGCAGCCAGGCCACAGCATAACTCAGCAGGGGTGGACTATCCTGGAGCGGATCTGCCTCTTGCACGACGTCATCGTCTGGCAGAAATGTCCAAACCAACAAGAAAATCAGAGCGCTCAGAATGAGCCACGGCATGTTGCGTTTCCTCCCGATATGATTTCGTCTGTTTCGTGTCTCGTTGTCGCATACAGATGTGAAACGAGTATGAATTTCAAGCGCCAGACGCCTGACAATTCTTTCATGTCTACTGCCGTCTCGAAGACCGAGTATCACAACGAATAGCGGCGCAGGCTGGTTCCCCGTCTGGTCGCGGCCACAGGCGGTATTCGATTAACATTGGATGAGAAACTCTAGTCAGGTGATGGCAGCAGGGGAGCGATCAGCGGAGAAGATGGAGAAGATGGAGAAGATGGAGAAGATGGAGAAGGTGGAGAAGGTAGAGAAGATGGAGAAGGTAGAGAAGATAGAGAAGGTGGAGAAGATGGAGAAGATGGAGAAGATG
>JAYRVL010000200.1:0-1857 GCA_041918575.1 Anaerolineae bacterium
ACTTTCGACGGGAGTGGCACCTGGGGCGGGGCTGCGGCCGATGCGAGCGCAACACAGGACAACAACATTATCGCCGAAAGGGACATCGTGCTCATGTTTGGATGCTATGATAAGCGGCATGAAGCGTCAAGCGGCCGTATCACCGGGTCGGGGGGCTCCAGGGAAGATGCGAGAATCAGCGAAGTACGCTTGAGCGTCGGCCAGGGGTGTGCCGTTGAATGGATGTATGTCATCATGTTTTTGGAAGCCTTTTTTATCGAAGTAAGCCCACAGGGATGTCCAGCGTGAGGTGGAGAGCAGCAGGGCGCGCAACGTCAGCACGGTCTGCGCGCCGGTGCGGGTCCATTTCATGCCGCTGCCACACAGGCGCTGCTTGACGAGCGTTTTGCACGCCGCCTCGGTGACTCCGCTGCCGATGGGGAAGCTCATGGCCTCAAACACCGCGTAATTCATCCGCTGGATGTTGTGCTCGAAGTAGCCGCGCGCCGCGCTCAATGCCGCCGCGCTGGCGCGCGTGCGGCTGCCCGCCTGCTCCTGGGCGGAGAGTTCGTCAGCCAGGCGTCGCGCCGCGCCGCGCTCATGCTTGAGGGCATGGCAGGCCTCTGCCAGCCACTCCTCGGCGCGCTGGTCTTGGCGCCTCTTCATCGCGGGGGCGGCTGCGGCCAGGTGGCCGCTGGCGTGATAAAAGTCCAATATCTGCCAGTCCGTGCGATCAGCCAGCCAGGGTTCATAGTCGCGCGCGCCATCGCTGAGCGCCACGCGCCTGGCTTGCGGGTAGCGTTGGCGCACTCGCTGCCACTCGGCGTCGAGGCGTTGGAGGAACTCGCTTTTGCCCATCTGCGGCGCCTGCCCCAGATAGATGGTTTCGAGCCGCTCCCCGGCGGCGTCATACAGGGCGATGGTGCCCACCATGCACTGCTTGAAACCTTCCTCTCAGAACAGGGCGCAGGTGCCGTCGAGGCCCAGCACGGCGCTGGCGACTTCCCTGGGAGCGCTCTGCGGCGCGTGGGCGTTTTGCTCCACCACGGGCTGGCCGGCCGCCTCGGCCACGGCTTGGGCGATGTCCGCGACATACGAGGGCGCGAGTTGGCGGCCATGATTTTCCTGCAAGTCGCGCACCACGGCGCGCGCGTTGCTGTTGGCATACTTGTGGCCCAGGCTGCGCGCCAGATGCGGCGTGGCGGTGCCACCGACGATGCGCGCGGCCCCCTCCAGCGGACAGAAGGTGACGCCGCCGCCGCTGGTTTGATACAGGTGGCGCTCGAGCATCACCTCGCCCCAGGGCGTCTCGTAAATCTTGGCGACCTTGCCTTTGGAGCTCCAAGCGCGCTTCTCATGCACCAGGGGCTGGCCGTGCGCGTCGAAAGCGCTGAGCAAATGTCTGGCTCCCGCGCGACCCACGGCGTTGAGCGCCTCCATGAGGCGCTCCTCCTGCTCGAGCATGCTCATGTCCGGGCAGGCTTGTGGCAGGGTGATGGAGAAGGTCACGGTGCCGTCAGGGTTCAAACGAGTTTCAGGTTGCATCGGTAAGTTATGCACTGCCTATAACCCGGGGTACAGTTATATTTTATATGTCTTGTTGTGGTTATTACATCCAGTGGGCGGCAGACCCTCGGCCAGGAAGTCCGCGCCGAAGAAGGCAACGATCTCGATTCCCTGCCGCGCCTGCTCGCACCGCTATAACTCCACGGAGCATTAGGCGGCGTGATTTTTCAGCCGGTTCAGGGAGGGCGGCGGGTTCTTCATCGCTGTCTATCGGTTTGCTTACCTGTATCGGCTGGAAGCCTTCAAAGAGACCGCGGGAACGCCATTGCCCTGCCGGTCAGAGATGTTTTCCGTCTTTCCGCGTTTGGCTTC
>JAYRVL010000201.1:0-4212 GCA_041918575.1 Anaerolineae bacterium
CGCCGCAGCCGGGCGCTGCCAGAGGGTGTCCAGGAGGGTGAGTTCGCGTTGGCGGCCGATGAAAGTGTCCATGACGGGTATTATACGACATTGTTATGATAATGGGTTGGGATAGTGTGCGGCGTGAGGGAGGGGATTCGGCCGAAACCAACCTGTAACCAGTGGCGACGGGGACCCCATTCGGCCGAATGGCTAACCTATTAGCCAGGCAAAGGGAGAGAGATTCGGCCGAAACGTGCAATGGGCGCACAGGGCCGCGGCGGGATACCCTGGGCCGCGCCGTGTCGGGCGTCCCTCGATGGGGCGCCAGACCGGTCTGCCGGCGAGGCCGACCGGAGGAATAGGGCTGCCAGGGCGCGGTGTTCGGGGCTGGATGGCTGTGGTAGGTCTCGCCGGCCCGATCACCAAAAGAGATGCGGCCAGCCTACTTCGAGCAAAACAGTAAGCGGTGTACAATCGGCAAGCGGGTAATTATCCGGGTATTTCTCAGGTTATGCAGTTCTTTCTCAAAATTGAGCGACATCCCGGCGGAGGTTGAACATGAGTGACAACGACATCATACTTGATCTGGGTGACTATGGACAGATAGCCGTGGTGCCGGCTTTTGAACCGGAGGGCATCATTCCGGCCGGCGTAGGCGAAAAGCTGCGCACGTCATTCGAAAAAGCTCTGCGCTTACCACTCACCGGCCTGAGCGTGCTTCTTCTCGACACGTTGCCGCAAGAAGAGATCGACGCTACCTACCGACTGGATGAATTCGCTTTTGAATTCGAATTAGGTCTGGGGGTAGAGTTAGGCGAGGATGGTGGATTGACCGGCGTAGTCGCCAAGATCATGCCTCGGGGCAATTTCAAGTGTACTTACACCTGGAAGCGACACCAGAGTTGAAACGCTTAGCGGCATGCCGACAACGACGCTGCAGAATCTGAAACGAGGCGTGCTATGCGTGCTGAATCGCAGTCGCATGGCTTGCGGTACAGCTTTCCTGATTGAAAAGGGGATAGCTGTAACCTGCGCCCACGTGGTGAGCAGGGCCGGCAGCAAGCCGGGCGACCGGCTGGCACTGCGGTTCGTCATCGATAATGGATTTGGCAAGGCACTTGTGCTGGAAGAGGGCTGGTCGCCACCTGGACAGGACGACACGGCCTTTCTCCAGCTTGAATCCTTATCCGATGGGGCTGGACCACTCGTGTTGGGCGCAGCCGAAGAGCGCCACACGCACCCGTTTGTAAGCTTTGGCTGTGCGCACCCAGGGGATCGCAAGGAACATGATGTCTTTGGTGAAATAGGCCACACGATTCGACTTGAGAAACCTGGACGGCGGTCCCGCCTGCGCCTAGAATGCAGTGGCATTATTGGAGGGATGAGCGGGGCACCGATACTGGATACAACGACCAATCTCATCGTGGGCATGGCTGTCGAGTTCCAACGGGTCACATCATTTGCTTGGGCTGTCACGTCTGATACTTTAGCCAATCACTGGCCGGCACTGCGTCTGTGGCCCGACTGGAAAGTGGCGCAGTACGCTCTTTCCCAAGCGTCTGCTGGAGAGTTACACCAGACTCTCATCGGTAGAGCCGGGGTAGCGCGCCAGATCGCCACCGAGCTGGCATCCACCGACGCCGGAATGAAACGTTTCTTCGAGGAAATCAATACATTGCTGCTAGGCAATCAGGAGATTGTTGACAAGGTGCACGCGCTTACAGTTGAGCGTCCTGCCATGACACAGACACTAACATTGTTGACCCAGACCGAAACACTCAAGAAAGAAACGCAAACCCTTGAATCGGCGCTCAGACACGCGCTTAACACCTCGGACGAGACCAACTGGCGCCGCACCCGGCACGTGCTTGGCCAGGCTCTGCTGTCACTGGCAGGTCTACTTGACCATATGGGCAGTGACGTGAGACGAGCTGCTCTTGAATAAGTCGATCAGCAGGGACAACCCAACCCGGTAGCCATCATGGCCAGTCTGGATACAGTGACATATCAGGAACAGGCCGAGGGGCTCAAGAACAAGCCCTATGCTGACCAGCGGCAATTTCTTGAGCAAGTGGCCGACTACCTGATTGCCACCCCCGCCCGAAACCTGGATGAGACGGTTCTGGAGACAATCGGCAATCTTCTACTACATCTCAAGAATCGCGCTTATAATGAATCCTGGAACCAGGGGTTGCGGAGAGAATTGCTCGGGTGCTACGAAATCATGGAACACATGCTGATAGCCATTGCCCGCACGCCACCTGAGCTGGCTAAAGAGTATCAGAAGTCGTATGCCGGGGATGCAGATCAACTCGGTCGTAAGTTACAGATGATTGTGGTGATGTATGAGAGTGCATAAGGTTATGGGGGAACGACTAATTTCTGTGTATGCCTGGAGAGGTCAGATCGGGACAAACCACCCAATTCAGCCTGGCTATACACAACTTTTCATCGCGCCCAGGTTCTGGCAATGGGTTTACAGATCGCTGGACTTGGAGTATACTACTGATTGGAACGCTTGTTCTATCAAGTTTTGTTGTCTGTGAAAGAATGATGGATCGGAAATGAAGATCGTGACAGGGCAATATCACGTTTTCCACCAGCAAACGACCGAGATCGCGCATTTTCACGAGCTTGCTGCACACCTGAGCAAGCGCCTGGATGCAAGAAGTCTGGCAAGGCCAGACCTGGCAAAACAAGCTGACAACGAGTTGAGTCACATTTATAGGGGTCTGCTACGCCTGCGTCGACTTGTTCAATGTGCTGCTATCATTACCCCACAGCATGTGAAGAACCTGACCGTTGAAAAACTACTGGAATCGGTCGTTGAGAAGACGAGACAGTCACAGCAGGCACTGCGCCGTGCTGCCATTGAATTGGCTGGCGGAGGAGACGAATACTCGATGCTGCGCTTGGTGCGCACCAACCTGCATTCACTGGCCCTGGCACTCGGGCGTCTGGCGGAACAGATGGGAGAGATGCAATGGCGCGCGCCGCTGATCTTGATTACCGCCCCTCCTCGCACGCCTTCGCCAACTTAGCCCCTGCAACTCCCCAAAACTGATTGCTGACGCCCGTACTGCGGCGACAGGAACGGCTCTGCCACTAAGTGGGCCAGCCGGCCACCTGGAAAAGCACTTCGTAGAGCGTCTCCGCCAGCTTGCCTTTGGATTCTCTCCGGTCATATTCGGACAAAACGAACACCTCGCGCTCGGCGTTGGGGTGCTGGATGGCGGCCACCAGGCCGGCCACGATGGCCGGGCGCTGCTCGGGGAGGGCACTGCCCAGCGCGCCCAGCACGCGGGCTGCGCCATAGGCGGTGCGTAAACTGCCGCCGGTGAGCGCCGCCACCAACTCCGACACAGGATTGCCCTCGATGTTCGTGAAACGCGCGGCGGCCTGGATGGCGTCGTTCTGGACCACTGCCACATCGCGGCAGCCGGCCAGCAACGCAGGCGCGACGGCGGGGGTGATGACGTGCAGATAGCTCAACGCGGTAAGGGCAAAGCGTCGCACATTATGGCTGCCACTATCGGCGGCGGCGGCGACCAGCAGCGGCTCCAGGGCAAAGGGCGCAGCCTTGTGCAGCGTCGTCGGCATTACTTCCAGGCAGGCGGCCAGGGCCGCCAGCGCCATGCGCCGGGCAGGCCAGCGACCGGTTTCATGCGCTTCACGGCAGCGCAGCAGCAGGGCGCGGCGCAGATCGCCGGCTTCTTCCGGCAGCAGCAACAGGCGCACGGCACGCGCCAGGATGCCATGGTAGGCACCGTCCCACTCGTCGTCATCGGTGCCGGCATCCAGCAGCGCGGGCAGACAAGCCGCAGCCGGTAGATGGGCTTGAAGCCGGCTGTGCACGGCCTCAGCAGTTGCCTTCGAGTCACGCTTTTGCTCCTGGTAGCAGACAAGACGCGCATAGCCGGCGGCAACGGCCGGCTGATCACACTCGGTCAACAACCATTCGAGGACGATGGGCTGCCAGGCGGCGTCATGGCGCGCGAGCCGCGCCAACGGCTCAGCCAACAGGGGACGTTCGGCCGGACGCGCCTGCCAGCGTTCTGACAAGGCTTGCCGAAGGTCAGAAAATACCGCTTGTTGGGTCTCGTTATCACCGGGCGCAGGCCAATGGCCGAGTGTGGACAGTAAGCGGCCGATGGTGGTCTCATCCTGTTCGATAGCCAGCCAGTTGAGCAACCGCCGGGCGCCGCCATAGGCCTCAAAAGAATCCCGCCG
>JAYRVL010000202.1:0-5182 GCA_041918575.1 Anaerolineae bacterium
CCCAGGTGGCGTAGACGCCATTGGCCGGCAGCAACCGATTGGCTGCAACCGCCAGGTTGGCCGTGGGAAAGCCAATCGTGGCCCCGCGTTGATCGCCTTTGACCACCACGCCGGTCAGGCTGTAGGACCGACCCAACAGTCGGCCGGCCGTAGCCACGTCGCCGCTTTCGATCAGGCCGCGAATCGTATCGCTGCGCACTTCGTGGCCATCCTGCCAGAACGCGTCGGTCACCTGCACGGCGAAGCCCAGGCTGACCCCGATCTCTCGCAAGAATGACACCGTTCCCTGGCGTTTGTGGCCCAGGGCAAAATCTGGGCCGACCCACAACTCCTGCATGTGCAGCCGGTTGACCAACAGGTCAGCGAATGCGGCGGCGGTGATCTGGGCGGTGGCGCGGCTGAACGGCTGCACCACGACGAAATCCAGGCCGAGCGCCTCCAGCAGCGCCAGGCGCTCATCCAACGTGGACAGGCTGGGCAGGGGTTGATCGGGGCGCAGCACTTCGCGCGGGTGTGGATCGAAGGTCAGGATGCCGGCCTGGCAACCCGCCCGGTGCGCAGCCGCCAGCATCTGGCGCAGCAGGGCTTGATGGCCGGCATGAACTCCGTCGAAATTGCCGATGCTCAGGAAGGTCGGCGCGGTTAGCTGCGTGTGAGAGAGATCAAGGTACTGCTGCATAGCCTATTCTTCGTCGCCCACCTGTTGGCGCAGCCAGGCGTCAATGAACGCGTCAATTTCGCCATCCAGCACCGCCTGCGTATTGCCGGTTTCCATGCCGGTGCGCTCGTCTTTGACCATTTGATAGGGATGAAGCACGTAGGAGCGCATGCGGCTGCCAAAACCGGCATGCACCAGGTCGCCCTTCAATTCCAGCCGCTCGGCTTCGTTCTTCTGCCGTTCGATTTCATACAACTTACCGCGCAGCACACGCATGGCCGACTCACGGTTCTGCAATTGGCTGCGCTCGTTCTGACATGTCACCACAATGCCGCTGGGCAGGTGGGTGAGGCGCACGGCTGTCGAGTTCTTCTGCACGTTTTGGCCGCCGGCGCCGCCGGAGAGAAAGAAATCCATCCGAATGTCGTTCGGGGCGATCTTGATCTCGATATCGTCATCGAGAACCGGCATCACCTCGACCTTGGCGAACGACGTATGGCGTCGGGCCGACCCATCGAATGGGCTGATGCGCACCAGGCGATGGTTGCCTTTTTCGGCTTTCAGGTAGCCATACGCGTGATCGCCCGTCACTTCCACATAAACGCTCTTGATACCCGCGGTATCGCCCTCTGTTTGGTCGGTGATGGTGGATCTGTAGCCGCGGCGCTCGGCCCAGCGCAGATACATACGCAGCATCATGTTGGCCCAATCCTGCGCTTCGGTGCCGCCTTCGCCCGCGTGAATCGCCAGAATGGCATCGTTGCGATCATGTTTGCCAGACAGGGCCAACTGGAAGATGCGCTCTTCCAGCGCCTTCTCCAACCGATCTATTTCGACGGTCAGCTCAGCGCCGGCTTCCTCATCCTCTTCCGCCTCCGCCATTTCCAGCATAATGTGCGCATCCCGCACCTCGTGGCGCAGCGTCGTCCAGATCTCCACCTGCTGGCGCAAGTCGGACAGCTCGCGCATCAACTTCTGCGCGGTCAAACCGTCGTTCCAGAAATCGGACGCCTGCGATTGTTGCTCCAAATCATCGGCTTTCTTAGACTTTTCGTCTAAGTCAAAGACGCCTCCAGATTGACTCGAGGCGGGCATCGAGTTTATCCAGGCGTAAGGTCAGTTCTTGCATCATCTATCCTTCTCTCGTTTCTGTCGTGTGTTTCTTGTTCTACTTTTCGAACAGGCCGGCCACAAAGGTTTCGGCGCTGAATTCGGTCAGATCGGTAATTTTTTCCCCGGTGCCGACGAAACGCACCGGCAGTCCCAGTTCCTCGCCAATGGCAAAAACCACGCCGCCCTTGGCCGTGCCGTCCAGCTTGGTCAACACGACGCCGGTCAACTGTGTGGCTTCTTTGAAATGCCTGGCCTGCGCAATTGCGTTCTGACCGGTGTTGGCGTCCAGCACCAGCAGCACCTCATGCGGTGCGCGATGCACGCGCGTGGCGCAGACATTGCGCACCTTCTCCAGTTCCTTCATCAAATTATATTTGGTGTGCAGACGACCGGCCGTGTCAATCAGCAGCACATCGGCGCGGCGCGTCTCCTGGCAGGCGCGGATGGCGTCGAACACCACTGCGCCGGGATCTGCGCCCGGCCCCTGGCTGATCACCTCGACGCCGGCGCGCTCACCCCAAACGGCCAGTTGGTCAATGGCCGCGGCGCGAAAGGTATCAGCGGCGGCAATCACCACCTTGTAACCGGCCTGTTTGTACAAACGGGCCAACTTGCCAATGCTGGTGGTTTTGCCAGAACCGTTGACGCCCACGACCATGATGATGGTCAACAGGCGCTCCATCTCATCCTTGGGCGGGCGGTGTTCGTCGAGCAGGCGAACCAGCTCCTGCTCGAAGATGGCCTGCGCATCGGCGGCGCGCTTGATTCCCTGCGCTTGCACGCGCTTGCGCATCCGCTCCACCAGTTTGGCCGAGGTCTCGCCGCCCACATCGGCCTGGATGAGTAGAGCCTCCAGGTCGTCCCAAGTCTCCTCGGTCAACTCGTTGGCCTGAAACAATCCGCCAATCTGGCTGAACAGCCCGCGGCGGGTCCTGGTCAGGCTTTCCTGCACCTTCTGCTGCTCGGCCTGGCGATCTTCCGGCCGCTTGAATAAACGTGAAAGCACGGCTTGCTCCTTCGCGCGGTCTCTCGAACCAGTGGGCTGGCGCCGGCGCCGGCGCCAGCCCCGAATGTCCAAGAGGTGCATTATACCGCAAGCCGTGAGATTACCCAATTAAGGTGACGGATCTTTCGCTGCGCGGCAGGTGAAAGCGCTCATGGCTGATCCTTCGCCAGGGGCGCGTCGCCATCAGCCGGCTGAGCGGGCGGAAGAGGCGTTCCGGCGCTGCCGTCCGCCGCATTCACCGCCACGGTGTCGAGCCAGAAGCTGCTGTACAGGCTGTTGTCGGTGCTGACGAGGAAGGAGAGCAGCACTGTTTGCCCGGCGTAGGCGCTGAGGTCGAGCGCCTGGCGCGTCCAGTCGGCCAGGGCGTTGGCAGCGCACAGGTCGTAGCTGGTCAGTTGGTCGTTGTTGATGGCAACCCAGGCCTGGTCGAAACCACAACTATCCTCCGAGCTGATCCTGATCCAATAGCTGAGTTGGGCCGCGGCCGGCACGCTCAGCGATTGCGACAGGATCGCCAACTCGTCGTGCGCGCCGCCCAGCCAGGCGCCAAAGTGACCATCATGCCACTGCCAGGTGGGCGAAACGTCGCTGTCGCGGTAGATGAGCGGATAGCCGCCGCTGGAAGATTCGCTCCAACTGCCATCGCTGCCGTTCTCGAAGTCGCCGTTGCGTACGACCGGGGCGCCGCCGGTTGGCGTGGGGGTGGCCGAGGCGGTCGGCGTGCGCGTGACGGTGGGGCTGGTGGTGCGGGTGATGGTCGGCGTGCGCGTGGGGGTGGCCGTCGCAGCTTGCGTCACCGTGAACCCGCCAGTCAACACACCTGATCTGCCGCCGGGGTTGACGACGGTCACGTCGTAGACGCCAACCGGCAGTCCGGCGGGCAGGGTGGCCCGCAGACGCCAACGGCCGGTGCGATAGGCGGCGTACACGCGGCCGCTGGGGTCTACGGCGATGGCGGGCGGGGTGTAACAGTCAATCCAGCGATCCAGTTTCTGATGCACGGTTTCCGGCTGGCTCCAGGGCTGGCCGGGCGGTTTCATGGAGAAATGAACGATGCAGTTGTAGGGGCCTTGCCTGGTGAGCCAAAGGGCGTAGGCATTGCCGGCGGCGTCGCTGGTAACTGCCGGCGAGTGCTGCTGCATGTCGTCTGCTTCGACTGCCAGCCGGCTGGAGGCGCTCCAAGCGCCCTGGGCCGGCCGATAGGCGAAGCGCACTTCGGGGAGGGTGTTGGCGCCGTCTCGTTTGAGGGTCCACACGGCGAAGGCGTTGCCAGCGGCATCAACGGTGAGCGCGGGATCCCAGGCGCGCCCGGCCGGTAGGCCATCGGACAGGGCGACCGGCGCCTGCCATTGGCCGCCCGCGCGAGCCGTGGCAAAGAAGAAGGAACCAGTCGGGTAGCTGATCTCATAGCGCGGCGCCCACAAAGCAAAGGCGTTGCCGGCGTCATCCAGGGCGACCGAGAGGCTGTCGCCATCGTTGGAAACCGGCCGCGTGCTGGCGCGGCGATGCGGTCCCCAGGTTCCGCCGGCGGGCCGGTAGGCTGAGAAGACGTTCCAGTCGTCATTGCCGTCGCCGTCGGTGTCGTCGCGACGCTCGACCCACAGGGCAATGGCGTTGCCGGTCCGGTCAATGGCCAGGTCTGGCGGGGTTGCATCGGCGTAGCAGTTGTTGCCGAGGTCGCAGGCCGAGGCGGGGGCATTCCAGGCGCCGCCGGCCGCGGGCGGAAGGCGGCGTAGGGCCAGGAGCGGTCCAGGTCGGGATTGGCAACCTGACGGTGCATCCAGACAGCCTGCAGGTTGCCAGCCGGGTCGAGCGCGAGGGCGTGCGCTGGCACTGTGTTGCTGTTCGGGCGGTCGTTGTGACAGCCGCCGCAGGTCACGCTGCTCGCTCATGGTGCATGCTCCTTTGCCGGAGTATACACCCGGTGGAGAGGCAAGTCAAGGAATTTTTGGGATCACCGGCGCTGGTCTTTCTTGCAAACAATTGGCCTCGCGGGCAGGGTGTGCTATAATGTTGGCAGTGATTCAATCACACAACCGACTTGGTTGTTGGTTCTTCGTTCGTTCTTGACCGGGTTGATTCCACTATGGCAGCGAGTCGCGTTCCCAACCCGAGGCGTGACCATCCCCAGCCGCACACGGCGCGTCTGACCGCGCCGTGTGCGGCTGTGTGCATTTCAGGCGCCGCCGAATGAATTCGGGGCGAGCGTCGCCCGAATGAATTCGGGGCGAGGGGGGGCGTGTCGCCGGGGGGGGCCGCCCGCCGAATGAATTCGGGGCGAAGGGGCGTGCCGCCGCAAGGTCGGCCGGCGCCGACCGGGGCTGCCGAATGAATTCGGGACGAGGGGGGGCGTGTCGCCGGAGGGGCCGGCCGCCGGATGAATTCGGGGCGGAGGTGCGTGCCGC
>JAYRVL010000203.1:0-4057 GCA_041918575.1 Anaerolineae bacterium
CACCTGGCGACGACGGCCTCTGGAGCAGTCTATTGTACGAGGCGGAAGACAATCCGTGAGTAGGAAGCAGGAAGTAGGAGGTAGGAGGTAGGAGGTAGGAAGTAGGAGGTAGGAAGTAGGAGGTAGGAAGTAGGAGGTAGGAGGTAGGAGGTAGGAAGTAGGAGGTAGGAGGTAGGAGGTAGGAGGTAGGAGGTAGGAGGTAGGAGGTAGGAAGTGGGAAGTAGCGAGTGGAGGGCATCATGACGGCCAGGACAAAAATCATCATTAGCGATCTGCATTTGGGTGCTGGGCTGGAGGGCGCCGGCGGCAATCGGCTGGAAGACTTCATCAGTGACATTGACTTTGTGGAGTGGGTGCATGGCCTGACCGCGGAGAGCAACCGCGCTGGCGCCGACGACGTAGAAATGGAATTCATCATCAATGGCGACTTCCTGGAAATGCTGCAAGTGCCCGCGGTCGTACGCTTCGACCCGACCGAACCCTATCCGCCGGCCGTGTATGCCGCCAACGACGAGGCCTCGGCCCTTCTCAAACTGACGCACATCACGCAGGGCCACCCCGGCCTCTTTGCCGCCCTGGCCGATTTCATCAGCCGCCAGCCGCGGCGCAGCGTGGTCATCCTGCGGGGCAACCATGACCCGGAACTCTACTGGCCCGGCGTGCAGAACGCCCTGCGCCATCTGCTGGGCGCCATCGGCGACATGCACGACCTGCTCCTGTTCCCGCCGTTGAGCTATCTGACCGACGGCGTCTACGTAGAGCATGGCAATCAGTACACCGAATCAGTCAACCGTTTTCAGAACCCCAGCGCGCCGCTCGACCCGCAGGATCCCACTCGCCTGGAATCGGTGTGGGGATCGCGCTTCGTGTTCGAATACTTCAACCAGATCGAACGTGAGCGCTACTGGGTGGACGGCGTGACGCCGATAACGGGCCTCATCTGGCATGGCCTGCACTACGATTTCCCCTTTGCCGCCCATGCGCTCAAACTCCTGCTGGCCGCTGTCCCGCGCCTGGGGCTGCCGCGCGAGGTCTCTCCCAAGCAGATTGACGCCATCTCCGCCCTGGAAGCAGACCTGGCCGATCCCAACAATCTGCCCGCGCTGCAGAAACGCTACGAATCAGACCCTGCCTTCCGTCAGGAGTTCGAAGCGCGTGTGCTGGAAGCCCTGCGCGACACCGGCAGGGACGATACGCTCCTGCCTTCCACGCGTGACCTGACGCCGGCTGATGCCCTGGCACGCGCCGACCAACTGACCGACGAGTATCGGCAGCGTCTGCGCGACGCGGCCCAGCGCATCGCCGCCGACACCCAGGCGCGGCTGGTCACGTTCGGCCACACCCACGCCTCAGAAACCATCACCCTGGCGGACGGCGCGCGCTACATCAACAGCGGCGCCTGGATCGGCGTGACCGATTTTTCCCACGCCACCCCGGCGCAGTGGGAAGATCTCTTTCGCCGCCCGGAAGCCTACGCCAATCGCCGCCAGTTGGCTTTCGTCCGCGTAGATTACGACGCGGCCGGCCAACTCAACGCCCGTTTGCTGCATGTGGGTCAGCCAACGCCCGCCGGCGGGACCGGCGGCGGCAGTGTGTACCCGGCGCCCGCGCCTGCCACAGGGTGTCTGCCCACCTGGCTCCGGCGGGCCTTCCGGCGTTGAGCGGGCCGGCGCCTGACGCGGCCCCTTTTTCTGGATGACTGACTCGTTCACGGCCTATGCAACCGACATCCTTTCCGCTTGACTTGCAGGCTCTCGGCGCGCGCTGGCGCACCTTCGTTGACACGCGTGCGCAGCCGGACGCGGTGGACCCGGTGGTGATCAGTTCCTGGCGCCGCTGTGCTCCCTTGCTCAACCCCTTTGCCCAACCTCAGTTAGCCCGCCTGAATGAACAGACCCTGCGCCGCCTGCTCATCAGCCAATTCGATCTCCTGGCCATTGCGCGTCCGGTCATGGAGGACATTTACCAGGCCATCGAGGGCGACCGCAGTCTGATGGTGCTGCTCGACAACACCGGCTGCGTTTTGCTCACCCTGGGCGACGCCCACATGGAAGAAGAGGCCACCCGCCTGGGGCTGACTCCCGGCGCCTACTGGGATGAGGGGCGCGTGGGCACCAACGCCTTCGCCCTGGCCCTGGCCGAACGAATGCCGACGCAGGTGGTGGGCGCGGAGCATTTCCTGGCCTGCTACCATCACCTGGCCGATGCCGCGGCGCCCATTTTTCATCCGAGCGGCCGCCCCATCGGCGTGTTGGGTATACTCGGCCTGGCCGACGTAAGCCAGGCCCAGGCCACCGGCATTGTCGTGGCCGGCGCGCGTGCGCTTGAAAATCAGTTGGCTGCGGACGTCATGAACCTGGATGCCAATACTCATCTCACCCTGCTCAATGCCACGATGGAATCCATCGCTGAAGGGGTGCTGGCCTGGGACCGCAACGGCATCGTCACTCAGATGAATCGGCAGGCGGCCGATCTCCTGGGCCTGAACCCGCGCAGCATTGTCGGGCATCCCTTGCAGCGCTACATTCAGGCGCCGACCGACCTGCGCGAGGCGATGGTGCGCGGCAATCCGTTGCGCGATGTCGAAGCCCATCTACTGGTGAACGGCCGTCCTGTTCACTGCATGTTGAACCTGATGCCAATTCGAATTGGCGATGCGCAGCCGATCGGTTTCCTGGCTACCTTGCAGCCCATTCAACAAATTCATCAGATCTTCTACCGGCTGGCCGGCGCCCAGGCCACCATGACCCTGGACGACCTCAAGGGCAAATCGGCCGACATTCAGCGCGTGCGGCATCAGGCGCGCGCGGCCGCGCGTGGCCGCGGCAACGTCCTGCTGCAAGGGGAATCAGGAGTAGGGAAACATGTGGTGGCGCGCGCCATTCACAACGCCAGCAGCCGCGCCAGCGGGCCGTTCATTGCCGTCAACTGCCGCGCCTTTCCGCGCGACCTGTTTCTCAGCGAGTTTCTCGGTTATGAAGGCGGCGCGTTCAGCGGCGCGCGTGTGGAGGGGCGCCCCAGCAAGTTCGAGTTGGCCTTTGGCGGCACCCTCTTCCTCGATGAAGTCGAGACGATTCCGCTCGAATTCCATTCTGTCCTCGGCCGCGTCATCGAAACCGGCGAGGTGATGCGCCTGGGCGGCACCCGCGTCATTCCGATCAATGTACGCGTGATCTCTTCCACCGACACCGATCTCAACAACCTGGTGGCGGAAGGCGCGTTTCAGGCCAACCTGGTCTATCGCCTCAGCTCGATCGTGATTGACATGCCCTCTTTGCGCCAACGCCGCGAGGACCTGCCTGAGCTGATTGATACCATCCTGGGCCGCATGCATGCCAGCCAACCGGTAAACGGCGCCGCACTCACGCCGGAGGCGCTGCGCCTGATGAAGAAATACCCCTGGCCGGGCAACATTCGCGAACTGGAGAGCGCCCTGGAGCGCGCCAGCAGCCTGGCCCCCGGCGGCCAGCCGATTGACGTGGCCCATCTGCCGGAGAGCATCCGCCGCGGCGCGGTCATCGTGCCCACGCGCGAGAGAGTGGAACCGGTGCTCAACATGGATGAATGGAACCGCGAGGCGATCATTCGCGCGGGGTGGGCCACGCATGGCAACCTGACCGAAATGGCGCAGTTACTGGGCATCAGCCGCACCACGTTATGGCGCAAGATGCGCTTCTTCAATCTCCAGGTACGCCACTTCCAACCCGATGGGTAATTGGTACTCCCTCGATGTTTCACAGTTGAACAGTCTCCTCTTTTTTCGTTTCACTTTGCAACAAAAATTAAGCAGTTGATTGACACAACGATTCCGCTGTGTTAATCTAGCTTTGTGTGATTTTTCGGAAACCGCTCAAGGCATGGACTGGGTCATACCGGTCGTTTGTCATGCCGCCCCAGGCGGTACGTGGCTGGTCTCATTATTTGAGCCGCATCGCGCCAAGCCTTGTTCCGAGCAAGGCGACCATGAGAAAGGAGGACTGTCACACCCCACACAACCCTGCGCTCGCCTGTGACTCGACGCGCCTTACCCCGCGGCCATCGAGGTAAGTATGCTCCC
>JAYRVL010000204.1:0-2732 GCA_041918575.1 Anaerolineae bacterium
AGAGCAGGGTGCAGTCGGCCAGGGCGGCCGTTTTTTATGCCAGGCGGACCGCGCCCACTTCCACCAGGCGGGGATCGGCAATCTGGCGAAAGAGGCGCTCGGAAAAGCGCGTGGTCGGCCCCACGAAGGCAAACCAGGCGTCCGGGTGCTGCTGCCAGACCAGGGGCGCGGCCGCCAGCAGGGCTTCCAGACCCTTGTAGCGGTACTTCTGCGCCAGGAACAGGATCATGGGGCCGGGCGCGGTAGGCGACGGGGCGCAGCGGCTGGAAAAGATTCCGGCGGGCGGCTGTGCGGCCAGCACGGGCGCGTTGCCGGTGATGAAAATGCGCTGCGGCTGCACGCCCAATTCGATCAGGGTCTGGCGCTCATGACCGGTGAGGGCCATGACCGCGTCGGCCTGGCGGTAAAGTTCGAGATACTGGCGGTAGTTCCAGCCCACCCAGCGGGGGTGATGATAGGGAACCAGCAGGAAAGGGATATCTCGCTGCCGCGCCAGGGCCAGGGAGGCAAAGCCCAGGCTTTCGCGGCCGATGCGCGCATGGTAGACCAGGTCACAGGCCGGCGCGATGGCGGCCAGTTTGGGCGCCAGCCGGCCGCTGATGGCGGCGATGGCCTGTTGCTTGAAAGCATAGTAGACGAGCACCCAGGGGAGCAAGCGCCAGCGTTCGGCTCCGCTCCAGGTGATTTGCTGCACCGCGACGCGGTCCAGGGTGTAGGCGCGCGGCGCGGCCGGCGCGGTCAGGGTGACGCCGAGCAGCCAGTCGGTGCGATGTTGATCCCAGAACGAGGCGACTGTGACGCGGTGGCGCTGGGCCAGGCGGCGCATCAATTCATGGGTGTGGCTTTGCGCGCCGCCGATGGCGGGCGGGTAGGAGGTGATGGTGCAGAGGATGTTCCTGGGCGTCATGCTCAGGCCGCGTGCGGTTGTCGAACGGTCAGGCGCCAGACTTCGCTGTTGCGCCCACCGAGGCGGTATTTGTAAACTTCATTGCCCTGCAGAAAATCGAAGATGCGATAGCCATGCGCGATGGCGTGTTCGATGCAGCGCGCCAGCAGCACGACGCCCGTGCTGAGGTCCTTGAAGTTGACCGGATCGTAGCCGGAGTTGTACAGAAGCCACTGATCCTGCCAGGTGAAGCTGAAGAGCGAGGAGGCGGGGCGATTGTCTACGCTCAGCAGGGCCAGCGCCAGCCAATCGCGGGCCGCCATGACCTGGGCTACGTCGCGAAAGAAGTCCTTCATCGGTTCGGTCATGAAGTCGTCCTTGTCCGCGCTGCTGAGCTGGTGCAGGGCGATGAAATCTTCGACATCGCGGGCTAGATCGTCCGGCGCAGCGCTCAGCCGCCAACGAACGGCCGGCGCTTGCTCGATTTTGCGCAGCTTGCGGCGCACCTCATGGCGCTGATGCTTGTCGAGCAGGTCGAGATACGAGTCCCAGTCCGCGGGCAGGCGAATCAACGGGCAGACATCTTCCTGGCGGGCAACGGCCGACCACTGCGGCGGCAGATGCGTGGGAAAGGCAGCCAGTGTGGGTGAGGCGGCCGGCACATTGACCAGCTCGAAGAGGTCCCAGGCGGGCGCCAGCGGGCCGGTCAGCCAGGCGGCCAGGCTGGCGTAGACGGCCGCGGCGTCCACTGGCGTCACGATGATGTCGAGGTAATCGCTCACCTCGACGCCGCCCACCAACAGGAGGCGGCGTTGATTATCTGTCGTGAGATCAATGAACAGGGGAGCGATGCCCAGCAGGCGCCCGCTCTCCTCGTCATGCCAGTGCAGGAGGTAAAGTTCGTCTGTCCCCCAATGACGCCACCACGTGGTTTGCCATTCCCAGCTCAGAAAGATGGTGTGGGTCTGGCTCTGCGCCAGCAGCTCGTTCCACGCCACGCGTAAGGCGTCGAACCCACTGGCGTCACGCTCGATGATTAGCTTCAACTCGTCCTCTAATTCGACGCCCTGGTCTTGCGTGACCTGAACCAAAAGACCACGGCAGCGACGAGCAAGATGGGAATCAATAGCAGCGGCGGATACCTGAGTACGAAGCTCAGAATGCGCGCCGGAAGATCGGTGGTCAGCGTTTCCGCTGTGCGTTCCAGGGCGCCCGGCAGGTCCGTGGGGATGACCTCTGGCAGCACAGGCGCCAACGCCGTGGTCGGGGTGATGGCGGCGGTGGGCGGCGGCGGCGGCGTGTTGGTGGGCGCGGGCGTCGGCGGGATCGGCGTTGGCGTCGGCGGGGTGCAGACCATGAGGGTCACATCGTCCAGCACCATCCAGCGTCGCTTGCCGTTGCCATTGTTGTAAACGTTGAAGTAGATCACCACGTGCGAGCCGGCATGGAGCTTGAGATCGGCCTTACGCTCTTTCCAGGTGTCAGTCACTTCACGACTGCGCGGCCACAACTCACGAATGACCTGGTGACGGAGCGGGTGGTCCGATGGCGTGAGCAGCAGCAGTTGCTGATAGTCTCCCTGGTCGTTCGGGTCGTCCGCTTTGGCCCAGTAGAACCAGGTCAGCTCTGCGCTGGTGGCGCTCATGGGGATGATGACGTCCTGGCGCACCGAGGAGAAGGAGACCGCGTCTTTTTCGGCTGCGCCCAGGCGCACCGCCCAACCGCCGTTGCGTTTGGGGTCGGTGACGCGCTGTGGCGACAGGGGTTCGCCGTAGTAGTACCAGGCCGGATCTGCGCGCTGCAGTTCCTCCTCGAAACCGGGATTCTCCAGCAGGTTGATGCACTC
>JAYRVL010000205.1:0-4541 GCA_041918575.1 Anaerolineae bacterium
ATTTCCTGCTTGCGTACTTCCTGCTTGCGTACTTCCTGCCTGCGTACTTCCTGCCTGCGTACTTCCTGCCTGCGTACTTCCTGCCTGCGTACTTCCTGCCTGCGTACTTCCTACCTGCGTACTTCCTACCTGCGTATTTCCTGCCTGCGTACTTCCTGCCTGCGTACTTCCTACCTGCGTATTTCCTACCTGCGTATTTCCTGGCTCTCCAGACGATGCATGACGTCCATCCACGCTTTTGGCGAAAAAGACATCGTGTGGTAAGATGAACCCCACTGAATGACCTGGCTGTGGGCCAACTGCCCTGCATCTTTGCGGGGCGTTTATTTTGTTCAGCAGTCAGACGAAAAAATCAACGTGCGACGGCAGGGCATGTGCAAAACCGGCGCCGTATCCGTGGGGGGTTGACATGGCAATGTGCGAACTGTGCGGCAAAAAGCCTCAATTTGGTAACCGGGTGAGTTTTTCGGCCCGGCATACCCGTCATATGTGGCGGGCCAACATCCAGCGCAAGATCATCGTGGTAAACGGTCAGCCACGCCGGATCAGCGCCTGCGCCAAGTGTCTGAAGACGCTGCAAAAGAAGGGTTGAGACTTCTGTTCGAGCACCTTCTCTCAAGACACCATTGAGCCACTCAGCAATTGTTAGTGACCAGAAACGCCAGCCGTTCGACAGCGGTTGGCGTTTTTTTGTTCAACCCGCCCCGCTGCGCAGTTTCACCTGTTGACGCAGTTGCCCGCAGCCGGCGTTGATCTCCACCCCGCGGCGCAGGCGCAGCGTCGCCGAAATGCCGGCCTGCTCCAGAATGGCAAGAAAAGCGTCGGTGTCTGCCTTGCGCGACGGCTGAAAGGCCGAACCTTGCACCGGGTTGAGCGGGATCAGGTTGACGTGACACAACATGCCTTGCAGGATGTGCGCCAGGCGCTGCGCATGTTCTGCCCGATCGTTGACCCCGCGCATCAGCGCATACTCGAAGCTCAACCGGCGGTGCGTGCGCTCGGTGTAGGCGCGGCAGGCGGCCAAAAGCACCGCCAGCGGATAGCGCTTGTTGATCGGCGCCAGCGTGTTGCGCAGTTCATCGGTGGGCGCGTGCAGGCTGACCGCCAGGTTGACCTGCAGCGATTCACCGGCCATGCGTTCGATCATCGGCGCCAGGCCTACGGTTGACAGGGTGAAGTGGCGTGCGCCCAGGCCAAAGCCCTGCGCGTTGGTCAGGGTGTATAGGGCCTGCCACACCGCCCTGTAGTTGGCGAGCGGCTCGCCCATGCCCATCAACACCACGTTGGTGACGCGCGCGGGCCGCATGATGGGCAGTGAATCCGCCCCGCCGGCCTGCGGATCGCCCAGCCACCGCGCAAAATAGAGCACCTGGGCCGCGATCTCGCCTGCGGTCAGATTACGCGCCAGCCCTCCCAGCCCGGTCGCGCAGAAGGTGCAGCCCATGGCGCAGCCCGCCTGCGTGGAGATGCACAGCGTGCGCCGCCGGTCGTAGAGCATCAACACCGCTTCGATCGTCTGCCCATCCGGCAATTCGAAGAGCACTTTGTGCGCCAGGCGATCGGCAGACGCCATTTGCGCAACCGGTTTCAGCAGTTCGATCGTGGCTTCTGCTGCGATGCGCGCCTGCAAAGCGCGCGGCAGATTCGACATCGCGGCCGCATCATGCGCCTGACGCGCATAAAGCCAGTGCCAGAGCTGGTCGGCTCGGAAAACTGGCTCACCCCAGGCTTGCACCTGGTCACGTAACTGTTCAATTGTCAGATCGAGTAGACGAATCATGCTCTCGTGGCCGCCGCATCCATTGGCAAATCTTGATTGTCTACTGCAGGCGGGCACGAATTGCGCCTGTTTCCGTAGACAGAAAAGTAAAGTTCATTTCCGCTTGCAGTATGTTTCTGGATGGCGCGTTTTTTGTCCGCGTCCAAACGCCAACGAGTATACCGCACGCCGGAAGGGAAGTCAAAAAGAGGTGGAATTTGTCTCTGACCGGTTTTTCAGCGCGCAGCCGTGATCAGGCGAGCCGCCAGGAAGTCGGCAATGGTCGCGTTGACCGCCTCCAGCGGGGGATCGAGTGGACCGCTCACGGGCGCCAGCGCGTGACCGGCGTTATGGACCACCAAAAGCTGCGAGGCCACGCCGTTCGCCAGCAGCGCCTGGTGAAAGACCAGCGACTGTGTCACCGGTACGGTGGAGTCCATGTCGCCATGCACAGAAAGCACGGGCGGATCAGCGGCCGAGATGTAGGCGACAGGGCTGGCGCGGCGTAGATCGTCCTCGGTGGGGCCGAAGATCAAATGCAGGCCGGGCTCATCGAGCTGCGTCAGGTCGCTTGGTCCCCACAGGTTGACCACCGCCTGCACGGCGCTGCTGAAGTTGAGATAGGCGCCGGCGTCGAAGCCGGCCTGCGCGTCGGCCAGCCCGGCCAACGCGGCCAGGTGCGCGCCGGCGCTGTTGCCGATCACGCCGATGCGCTGACTGTCAACCCGGTACTGCGCCGCGTGGGCGCGCAGGAAGCGGATGGCGCATTTGACATCTTCGATTGGCGCTGGGAAGAGGTGCGCCGGCGCCAGGCGGTAGTCGAGCGAAACAAAGGTGATGCCGCGCAGGGTGAGCATGACCGCCAACTGCTGCAGCGCGTAGCCTTCTTCCTTGTCCCCTGAACGCCAGGCGCCGCCGTGACTGTAGACCACGGCCGGCCGCGGCCCGGGCTGCGCACTGGGGTAGATGTCCAGGGCCATGCCGTTGCAGTAGGGGATGTTGGCAAGCCGCGGCAGCGCGGGGACGCCCCGCGACACGCTGAGCGTCACAATGAATACGACGTGAATGACGACTGAACCTGCCATCTGAATCTGGTCCTGTTGTGAAAATTACCGTTGGGGCACAGAGGGCACAGAGAAAATCGGTGTTGATCCGTGTGCCTCATCTTGGCGAATGGTAGCAGGCCGGAGGGCAAACGTCAAGCCATTTGACGCGCCGCGCCAGTATCGTTGACAAGCCAATCGGCCATCGTTATAATGAGAAAAATGGTAACTGCTCAGCCAGGCAGTGAGAATGGTCTCGATAGCGCCCAGAGCGCCCCCTGCCCCCGAATCTTGGGGGAGCCGAATGCCTTTCCCCCCAGGATGGGGGGGCAGGGGGGCCGCCTGAGCAGTTACGAAAAAGGAGAAGAACAAGGAGACTGAGCATGAATCTGCGTATCCCCGGCCCCATCCCGGTTCACCCGCGGGTGATGGCGGCCATGAATCAGCCGATGATCAATCATCGCGGCCCCCGTTTCAGCGCCCTCTTCGGCGAAGCGGCTGATGGGCTGCGTTGGGCCTTCGAGACCAGCCAGGAGGTGCTGGCGCTGACCAGCTCGGGCACCGGCGGGCTGGAGGCGGCCGTTGCCAACATCGTCAGCCCGGGGGACCGCGTCCTTTCGCTGAGCATCGGCAATTTTGGCGAGCGTTTGCGCACGCTGGCCCGTCTTTACGGAGCGCAGGTGACCGCGCTGGACGCGCTGGCCGGCCAACCGATAGATGTCAGTCAGGTGCGCCAGGCGCTGCAGGAGAATCCTCCCTTCCATGCGCTGCTGGTGACGCACAACGAGACCTCGACCGGCGTCACCAACCCGATGCGTGAGATCGCCCTGGTTCTGAACGAGTTGGGTGAGGCGCGGCCGCTCACCATCGTGGATGGCGTGAGCGGGGTCGGCTGTCTGCCGCTGCCGATGGATGAGCTAGGCCTCGACGTGGTGGTTAGCGGTTCGCAAAAAGCGTGGGGCCTGCCGCCTGGCCTGGCCTTCGTGGCGGTCAGCGAGCGGGCCTGGCCGGTGATCGAGCAGTGCCGTTCGCCCCGCTTCTATTTCGATCTGCGCCAGGCGCGCAAGTCGGCCGCCAGCCGGCAAACGCCCTGGACGCCGGCCGTGGGGCTGATCTTTGGCCTGCATGAGGCGCTGGCGATGATGCGCGAGGAGGGGCTGCCGGCCATTCATGCCCGCCATCGCCGCGTGGGCGAGTTCACGCGGCAGCGCGCACGGGGCCTGGGCTTGCAGTTGTTTGCCAATCCGGCCTATGCCTCCAACGCGGTGACCGCCATCCGTGTGCCGCCTGGCGTCGAAGCGGCCAAACTGCGGGCGCGGCTGCGCGATGAGTTCGGCCAGGAAGTGGCGGGCGGTCAGGGTGCGCTCAAGAACGACATCTTCCGTATCGGCCACATGGGCCAGGTGACAGAGGACGACATCCAGCCGGTGTTCGACGCCCTGCGGCAGATCGTTTGACAGACGCCCTCAGCAATTGCGAGAGCGCTGTCTTGATGCAGCAGTTCCAAATCCAAATGTAGTTTTCCTACGCCCACAATCCCTCTTGCGTCCCACCTAGCTCGGGGATTTTGGGCCAAAACCGCCCGAACGAGGAGCGCAGGTCCATTTATGGGCAGCAGCCATTCCGGTCACATTTACGATAGGCTCAAATGACCCTCGGGATGTAGAATAGCGTAAGACGCAGCAACCCTGGAGGGACACATGGAATCCGAAGCCTTCGCCCAGGACCTCAGTGCTGGG
>JAYRVL010000206.1:0-2077 GCA_041918575.1 Anaerolineae bacterium
AGCTCATTGCCGAAGAGCAGGCTGATGAAGACCAGGATGGGCGCCACGAAAAGCGCAATCTGCAAACTGGAGCCGACGGAAATACCCAGGCTGAGGTCCATCTGATTCTTGAGCGCGACCTGCACCGCCACCAGGTGTTCGGCGATGTTGCCCACGAGCGGGATGATGATGATGCCCAGGAAGAACTCGGACACGCCCAGGGCTGCCACCGTTGGCTCCACCGCGCCCACCAGGATTTCGCTCAGCCAGGCGATGAAAACGGTGGCGCCGGCCAGAACCAGCAGCGAGGTGCGCACTTTCCAGACCGGCCCGTTGTGCTGATCGTGCTGGTCATGGCCTTCATCTTTCTGGCGAAAGCTGAACAGAACACCGGAGAGATAAAGGACGATCATCACGACGGCCATCCAGAGGCTGAGCGCGTCCACCGACAGAGGATGGGCCAGATCGGTGCTGAACGCGAAGAGCGATGGAATCGCCAGCGCGGCCGTGGCCAGCAAGAGCTGCGTCGCGTTGACCCCGGCCAAACTGCGGTTGAAGCGCTGATGGCCGTGCTTGAGTCCGCCCACCATCAGGCTAAGGCCCATGATGAGCAGCATGTTGCCGATGATCGAGCCGGTGATCGAGGCCTTGACCAGGTCGAACAGCCCCTCACGCAGCGCGAAGATGGTGATGATCAACTCGGCTGCGTTGCCCAGCGTGGCGTTGAGCAGGCCGCCCACACGCGGGCCGGTATGCACCACCAGGTGCTCGGTGGCTTCGCCCAACAAACCGGCCAACGGCACCACCCCCAGGGCCGAAAAGGCAAAAACGAGCAACGGGTTCCAATGCAGCATCTCGCCCAGGATTGCCAGCGGCACGAACACCAGCAGCAGTCTCAGATACTTCATCCCAACCGCCTCCACTTCTTCATTTCATCATCAGGACATCACTGCTCAGGCGCCCGGCGCTGACCGGCCTTGCGCTCACGCAGGTGGACGCCCGGCGACACGCCCACCAGGCGCGATTTCAATCGCTCTCGCCTGCCACAGCGCGTTGCCTGAGCCGTTGCAGGTCCTGTTCATTTCTTGCGGGCGCAGTAGTCCAGTCCCTGCCGCGCCTGCGGAATTTCAGGGTTGATGTCCAGGGCCTTGCGCAGCCAGGGCGCCGCGTTCTGGCAGTCCTCCGGCTCCTTGTACAGATAGGAAAGGCCCAGTTCGTAGTAGTACTCGGTCGTAGCCTGGTTCAAGGCAATGGCGCGCTCGAAGTATTCGACCGCTTTCTCGTAGTTGCGCCGCAGGTAGTAGGCCACCGCCAGGTGTCCGTAGGCCGGCGCATACTCCGGATCCACTTGCAGCGCCTTCTCCAGCGTGATCACCGCCCGGTCGGGCGCGCCGGCCAGGATGTGCCCCCAGCCCAACGCATCGTAGCCATCTGCGCTCTTAGGATTGATGTTCACCGCGCGCTGAAATTCGGCCAGGGCTTTTTCATAATCGCTCAGCGCCAGGTAAACCCAGCCCTTGCCCACGTAAAGATACCCCAACTTGGGATGCAGGTCAATCGCTTTCTGGTAGGCGGTCAGCGCCTCTTCGCGACGCCCCTGCTGATCGAGGACATAGCCCAGGTTGCGCCAGCCCTCGATGCTCTTCTCGTCGAGTTTGACGGCCGTCTGCGCCGCCTCCAGCGCCAACGCCCAGATGCCCTTGTCAATGTAGATCTCCGCCAGATAGGCATGGGCCTCCGCCAGGTTCGGGTCGCTGTCCAAAGCCTCCAGCGCGGTGCGCAGGGCATCATCGTACTGTTTGTTCCAGTCTTGCGCCATGCTGAGCACGGCCAGGTTTTGGGCGCTCTGCGGGTTGATCTCCACCGCCTTCTGCGCCAGGGCCACGGCCTTGCCGGGATGGCCTCGCAGCGCCTCCAGCTTGGCCTGCCAGCGCAGGGCCTCGTCATTCTCCGGTTCCAGCGCGGCCACGGCCGCATACGCCTCGCTCGCTTCGACGATCTGGCCGTTGGCGTAGAGCGCTTCGGCATCTGCCAGGAACGAGAGTGCGCTGCGGGTGGGGGTGGGGGTTGGCTCCGGCGGCGCCAGGGGGTTGCGCAG
>JAYRVL010000207.1:0-2227 GCA_041918575.1 Anaerolineae bacterium
AGCCACCACTTGCACATGCAGCAGTTCGCGCAGACCGGCGCCTCCGCGCGCAAAATGGGACAGTTTGGGTCGGTGTACGGCCTGCGTGCAGATGGCGTTGAGTTTCCCGTCGAGGCTTCGATCTCGCGGGTTCACGTCGCCGGACAGGATCTCTTCACCGTCATCCTGCGTGACGTCAGCGCGCGCGAACAGGCGGCGCAGGCCTTGCGCCGGCAGCTCGACACCCTGCACAGCCTGTATCAAATCACCGCGCTCATCAGCCAGACCGAAGCCGTGCCTGAGGTGGTTGCGGCCGCGTTGAACAGCCTGCACAGCGTGCTGGCCGCGGACCGCTCCGCCATTGTGCTGCTCGACGCCGCCGGCGTGGCGCGTTTCGAGGCCTGGCGCGGGCTGTCCGACGCGTATCGCCGCGCCGTGGTCGGCCATTTTCCCTGGCCGCTCGATGACCCTGCGCCCCAGCCCATCCTGGCGCCTGACGTGCATCAAGACGCCAGCCTGGCGTCGCTCCGCGCAGTGTTCACGGCCGAAGGCATTGGCGCGCTCGCCTTCATCCCCCTCAGCCACCAGGGGCGCCTGTTGGGCAAATTCATGATCTATTACAACGCGCCGCACGCCTTCAGCGCGGAAGAGATCGAGCTGGCCCAAACCATCGCGCGCCATATCGCCTTTGCCATCGCACGCAAGCAGGCCACCGAAGCCCTGGCCTCCTCAGAAGCGCAGTTGCGCGCCCTCTTCGCCTCCATGCAGGACGTGGTCCTGGTCATTGATCAGCACGGAGTCTACCGCGGCATCGCGCCCACCAATCCCGCCCTGATCTTCCGGCCGTCGCAGGAACTGCTGGGCAAGAGCCTGCGCGATGTCTTCCCGGCCGCCGAAGCCGAACTGTTCACCGACGTCTGCCAGGCCGTCCTGCGAACCTCGCAGGCCACCCATATCGAATACGAACTGCCGATTGGCGAGCGCCGCGTCTGGTTCGAAACCTCCATCTCCCTGCTGACGGCCGACAGCGTCCTCTGGGTCGCGCGTGATGTCACCGCACGCAAACAGGCGGCCGCCACCCTGCAGCGCCAACTGCAGGCGCTGACCGTGCTGCACGCCATTGCCACCGCCTGCGTCGAGGCAGGCGACGAAGATGCTCTGATCGTTCGTCTCACCCATCTGGTCCGCGCCGCGCTGTCATTGGATGATTTCGGCTTCTTCCTGGTAGACGAAGCCGGTTTGCTGCGCCCCCATCCATCCTATCACCAGAGCACCGGTGCGCCCCCTCCTTACTACCATCCCGGTCAGGGCGTCGTTGGGCACACCGCGCTGAGCGGGCAGCCCCATCGCGTGGATGATGTACGGCTCGATCCGTACTACATCGCGGCCGCGCCGGCCACTCGCTCCGAGTTGGCCGTGCCCGTCAAAATTGCCGATCGGGTCATCGCCGTCATCAACGCCGAAAGCCCTCAGTTGAACTCATTCAGCGCGGACGACGAACGTCTGCTCTCGACCATGGCCGGCCAGGCAGCCACCGCGCTCGAACGCCTGCGCCTGTGGAAACAGACGCAGGGACAGGCGCGGCGGGTGCAGCAAATCGTGGACACCGTGCCCGAAGGCATGCTGCTGCTCGATGCGCAGGGCCGCGTAGTCCTGGCGAATCCCACCGCCAGCCGTGACCTGGCAGTTCTCGCCGGCGCCCAAGTCGGCGACATTATCACCCACTTGGGCGACCTTCCGCTGGCGGAACTGCTGCAGCCGCAGGCGCGCGGCCCCTGGCGTGAAACCACCAGCCAGGCGATTTTCGGAGAAAAAGCCCATGATCGCGCCTTTCAGATGATCGCGCGGCCGGTCGGCGACGCGGCCGAACCAACCGCCTGGGTGCTGGTCATCAACGACGTGACCTACGAGCGCCAGCGCCAGCGCTATCGCGAAGCGCAGGAGCGACTCGCCAGCATCGGCCAGATGGCCGCCGGCATCGCGCACGACTTCAACAATATCATGGGCGCGATCGTGCTCTACGCTGAACTGCTCGGTAAAGTGCAGGAACTGGCCGACCGCCCCCGGTACTACCTGGGCGTGATTCGCCAACAGGCCGATCACGCCGCCAACCTCATCCGCCAGATTCTCGATTTCAGTCGGCGCACGCCCCTGGCTCGCGCCCCGCTCGACCTGCTCTCGCTGACGCGCGCAATGGTCAAACTGCTGGAACGGACCCTGCCGGAAAATATCCGCCTCGCGGTGCGCT
>JAYRVL010000208.1:0-6285 GCA_041918575.1 Anaerolineae bacterium
CGCGCTGACCGGCCTCGGCCCCTACACCTACCCGGCCGGCCGACTCTACCCGGTCGTCGTGGCGGCTGTGCTGCTCATCGCCTGGCTCTGGCCGCGCCTCCTGCGCTCAGCGGACGAGCAGAGCGCCGCGGCCCTGTCCGGCCGCCATCTGCTCCTGCTGGCGCTGACCGGCCTGCTGGTCTTCGCGCCGCTGGGCTGGCAATGGCTCACCAACCCCGATCTGCTCCTGCTGCGCTCGCGACAGATTGCCGTGGTGGCCGAGGGCGCGGGCAGCGCCTCGCCTCTGCAAACCATCGTGCAGCACACCCTGGCCACGGCCGGCATGTTCAGCCTGGCCGGCGACGTGGATCCGCGCAACAACCTGCCCGGCCGCCCGGTCTTCGACGCGTTCCTGGCGCCCTTCTTTTACCTGGGCCTGGCCCTGACCCTCTGGCGCTGGCGGCAGCGCAGCGCGGCCTGGCTCCTGGCCGTGCTGGTCATCATGCTGGCGCCCACCATCCTGAGCGAGTACGCGCCCCATTTTCGCCGCGGGCTGGGCGCGCTGCCCATCGTCGCGCTCCTCACCGGTCTGGGCCTGGGCGCGGCCTGGGAGTGGACCGCGACGCGGCTGGCCGCGCCGGCCGGCGAACATGCGTGGCGCGGGCCGGCCTTCTGGGCGCGCCTGGGCATCGTCGCTTGCCTGGCCGCGTCCATCGGGCTGACGGCTCGCGACTACTTTGGCCGTTGGGCCACATCGCCCGACCTCTTCTACGCCTTCGATGAGGGCCCCTGGCAGTTGGCGCAGGCCGTGGCCGACCTGCCCGCCGACGGCCAGGTCTACCTGACCCCGCGGCCGGCCACGCACGCCACGCTGGCCTTTGCCTGGCGCAACGGTCGGCCGCCGATCACCTTCGATGGCCGTCACGTGGCCGTCACCGCGCCTGACCCGCAGCGCCGTCGTTTCTACGCGGTCATCGAAACCGAGGATTTTCGCAGCCGGCTGCTGCTGCCGGAGCTTTTCCCGCTCATCGAACACCACACGGTCATCAACGACCGCCGCGGCCAGCGCTACGCCACCATCTACGAAACGCCGCTGGTCTACCCGCCGGTCATCCGGCCGCAGCAGCTCAACGGCGCGGTCTGGAACGAACAGGCCCGCCTGCACGGCTTCAACCTCAATCCGACCTACGCGGCCGGCGAGATCATCTACCTGCGCCTCTTCTGGCAGGCCCTGGCGCCCATCGCCGACGACTGGACCTTCTTCGTGCATTTGCTCGACGCGGCCGGGCAAAACCGGTTGGGCGCGGATACGGCGCCCGGCGCGGGCAGCTTTCCCACCACGGCCTGGCGCCCCGGCGAATGGATCATAGATGAGGTGCAGATCGCGCTGCCGGCCGACCTGCCCGCAGGCGATTACCAGATCGAAATCGGTTTCTACCTGCGCAGCGGTCAGCGCATCCCCCTGGCCGGCGGCGCGGGCGATCATCTCATCCTGGCCGACCTGCGCATCGAGGCGGCGCCATGATCGGGCTGCCAGCGTCGGCAGGAGTCGTCAGCAGCGCCGCCGCGTGGGGCGCGGGGCTGCCAATGCTCTATGCCCATGAAGAAATGCACTGGTGGACGCGCGGCATGTTCGCCTGCACGCAGGCCATCCTGGCCGCCGACGGCTGGTCAGGCCAGGGCGCGGCGCTCGATGTGGGCTGCGGCAGCGGCGGCGGCCTGGCTCGCCTCAGCGCGCGGCGCCGCGTGGGCGTGGACATCGCGCCGCTGGCGCTGGCGCACGCCCGCCGACACGCCGGCCTGACCCTGCTGGTCGCATCGGCCATGGCCCTGCCCTTCGCGCCGGCCCAGTTCGACCTGGTGCTGGCGCTCGATGTGCTCGATCAGCGGCAGGTACACACTCGTCAGACCCTGGCCGCCTGCGCCGGTCAACTGCGGCCGGGCGGCCGCCTGCTGGTGCGGGTCTCCGCGCATCCCTGGCTGGCCAGCCAGCACGATGAACTGACCGGCACCGGCGCGCGCATGAGCGCCCGCCAACTGCGCAGCCTGATCGAAAGCGCGGGACTGGTGGTGCGCCGCCTGACCTACGCCAATGCGACCCTTTTTCCGCTGGCGGCCGGCCGGCGCCTGCTGGCCCAGGTGCTCCGGCAGCCGCTGGCCCAGGATTTACAGCTCCCGCCCGCGGCGCTCAACCACCTGCTGCACCGCGTGCTGCTGAGCGAGGCCCGCTGCCTGCGCGCCGGGTTCGACCTGCCCTGGGGCCTTTCCCTCTACGCCCTGGCGGTCCCCCCTGCTGATTCTCGTCATCATGAGGTGTCTGCGTGACCCGCGCCTGGCCGCCAACCTGGCTGCGCCGCTCGCCCGCCTGGCGCTGGCTGCCCTGGCTGCTGCTCCTGGCCGCCGGCGTGCGCGCCTGGCAGTTGACCTTTCACAGCCTGTGGCTGGACGAGGTCTTCAGCCTCTTCTGGGCCAGCAAGCCGGCCGGCGACATCGTGCGCGTGGGCCTGACCCTGACTGAGGACAAGCACCCGCCGCTCTATTATCTGCTCCTGCACGGCTGGATCGGCCTGTTCGGCGCCACAGACGCCGCGGTGCGCAGCCTGGGGGTGTTCCTGGGCGCGCTGGCGGTCTGGCCGGTCTACGGCCTGGGGCTGATCACGCAGCCCGCGCCGGCCGACCGTCCCGATCACGCCTGGCGCCGCGGCGCACTACCCGCGCTCCTGCTGGCGCTCAACCCCTTCCTGGTCTGGTACAGCCAGGAAGCGCGCATGTTCATGCCGGCCACCACCTTTGGGCTGTGGGGCCTCTACGCCTGGCTGCGCGCTTTAGCGCCAACGGCCACGCGGGGACTGACCGCGCCTGGCCGCAAGATAGCCCCATTCTTCTGGTACGGCCTGGCCATCGGCGGACTGCTGGCCGCGTGTTACAGCTATCTCTTTGCCGCCTTCCTGCTGCCGGTGGCCGGGCTGTGGTGGCTGGTCGAAAAATTCCCGACCCGGCCCGCAGCGGATCGCGGCCAGAATGGGCACGTCAGCCTGGCTGCGCTGTGTCCTGGCGCCCTGGCCCTTACCATCATGGCCCTGCTCTTTCTGCCCCTGGCCCTGGCCGCGTGGTCCGTCAGCGGCGCCGAGGCCGCGCCGGGCCGGCCCTTCGCCGACCTGTGGCCCACGTTGGCCCATCTGCTCACGGTGTACACGCTGCGCCAGGCGCCCTGGTCGCCGCCGCTCATCGGGATTGCCACCGCGGGCGCGGGTGGACTGCTCTTGATCGGCCTGGCCGCAGGCGTGCGCCAGGATGGCCGCCGCGGCCTGTTCCTGCTGACCTGGTTGGCGGTTCCGCTGCTGCTGGGCAATTTTCTGCTGGCAAAGGATGCTACGGTATTCGCCGAAACGCGCTACTTCATCTTCCTGGTCCCGGCCCTGTGCCTGGCCTGGGCGCGCGGGCTGCAAGCGCTGGCGCAGTGGCGGCTGTGGCCGGGGAGGGCGGCAACCGTCAGCTTTCTGTTGCTCTGCCTGGCCGCGCTGCCGTCCGTGTGGCGGGCGGACCCGGCCTGGCTGCGCGAGGACTGGCGCACGGCCGGCCAGGTGGTGTCGCGTTATGTCAAACCAAGCGATGTGGTGCTCAACCACGTCAACTACACGCAGATGGCGTTTGCCCGCTACTACCGGGGCGCGGCCCCGCTGCAGGCGCCGTTTGGCAGCCCGTTGGCGGACGAAAGCGCGGTCGAGGCGCAGCTCGATCCGCTGACCACGGCCGACACGCTGTGGCTGGTTCTGTCTCATCAGGAGGGCGTTGACCCGGCCAACCTGGCGCGCGCCTGGCTCGGCGGCCGCTTTCCGCTGGCGACGGAGCTTTATCCGGCCGGCATCGCCATCCGCGCCTATGCCACGCGCTACCGGCTGACCGGTCTGCCGGCGACGGCTGTGGCCGTGGATGGGCCGGCGCAGGTGGGGGGCGCGGTGCGCCTGGCCGGCTGTACACTGGAGCCAGGCCCGGTGACTGCCGCCCAGCAGATGCTGCATCCGCCCAGCGGCTGGGCGCATGTGACTCTCTACTGGCAGGCGTTGGCCGCGCCTGCCCGCGAGCGTCTGGCCCGCGTGCGCCTGCTGGACGCTGACGGCCAGGTGTGGGGCGAGAGCCTGGAGCGAGCCGATAGCGCGCTGCACTTCTACCCGAAGACGGCCTGGCAGCCGGGCGAATGGGTGCGCGACGATTACGATATCAACCTGAACCCGGCCACGCCGACGGGCGTCTACCGCGTGGCGGTGACGCTGTTGGAAGAAGAGGCCGAGGTGATCTGCGGCCATGTGACCGTGACAAAGTAGGGGTAGGATGACCACGGTATCGGTAATTTTGCCAACGTACAATGAAAAGGATAATATCATCCCCCTGGTCGAGGCGGTGCTGCGCAGTTCACAGCACCCAACCAGCGTCTGGGTGGTGGATGACGATTCGCCGGACGGCACCTGGCAGTTGGTGGCCGAGATGGCCGGCCGTGATGACCGCGTGCATCTGATTCACCGCACCGACGCCAAAGGGCTGACGAGCGCCATTGCCCGCGGGATTCGCGATAGCGATGGCGACATCGTGGTCTGGATGGACTGCGATTTTTCGATGCCGCCCGAACGAATTCCGGCCCTGGTCAATGCCATTGTGCGGGAAAGCGCCGATATTGCGGTCGGTTCGCGCTACGTGGCGGGCGGGGCCGATGTGGGCCATTCGCTGATGGCGCAGGCCTTCAGCCGCACGATCAACCTGGCGGCCGGGCTGCTGTTCGGTTTTGGTGTGCATGATTACACGAGCGGCTTCATTGCGGCGCGGCGGGTTGTTTTCGAGCGCATCGAACTGACCGGCGACTACGGCGAGTACTGCATTGATCTGCTGGTGCGCGCCCAGCGCCAGGGCTGGCGGGTGGTCGAGGCGCCCTATCTGTGCGTGGAGCGCCAGAGCGGCCAGTCGAAGACCGGCGTCAACGCGATGGACTACATCCGCCGCGGGCGGCATTACGTGACGACGATCGGGCGCCTGGCTTTGCATCATCGCCCTTGATCCGGGAAGGTTTCAACTTTTTTTATAAAGGAGCAAATGCAGACATGCTGCAACTACGTGAACTATCGCTGGAGGAGATGGGCGACCTGGCCGAGATCATTCCGGGGCCTGATCCTGAGTTGAAGGCGACGATCCGGCCGATTTCGCAGTTCGAGTCGGACACGACGCGACCGATCATTCCGGTGTGTGAGCCAACGCTGACGGGCAACGAGCTGAAGTACGTGACGCAGGCGGTGGAGACGAACTGGATTTCGTCCGCGGGCAGTTTCATCCGCGACTTCGAGCGCAAATTTGCCGGGCTGAGCGGCGCGCGCTACGGCGTGGCCTGCGCCAACGGCACGGTGGCGCTGCACCTGGCGCTGGCGACGCTGGGGTTGGAGCCGGGCGATGAGGTCATCATTCCCACCTTCACCATGATTGCCACCGCCAACGCCGTGACCTACTGCGGCGCTAAACCGGTGTTGGTAGATTCGGAGCCATGCACCTGGAACCTGGACATCAACCAGGTGGAGGATCGCATCACCCCGCGTACGCGCGCCATCATGCCGGTGCATACCTACGGCCACCCGGTGGACATGGACGCGCTGCGCGACATTGCCGACCGCCACGGCCTGCTGCTGCTCGAAGATGCGGCCGAGGCGCACGGCGCGCGCTACAAAGGGCGGCCGGTGGGCAGCCTGGGCGACGCCGCCTGCTTCAGCTTCTACGGCAACAAGATCATCACCACCGGCGAGGGGGGCATGGTCACCACCAACAACGAGGGGATCGCCCGCCTGGCCTGGAACCTGCGCGATCATGCCTTCAGCCACGAGCGCCATTTCTGGCACAAGTTCATCGGCTTCAACTACCGCATGACCAACATGCAGGCGGCGATTGGCCTGGCGCAGACGGAGCAGCTCGAAAAATTCGTGCAGATGCGCCGCGCCAACGCGGCCTACTACTCGCAGCTACTGGCCGCGATCCCCGGCATCACCACCCCGCCTGAGGCCGACTGGGCCATGAATGTCTACTGGATGTATGGTATTTTGGTAGACGAGAAGGTGTACGGTCTGAACCGGGATCAACTGCGCAAAGCACTGGCCGAGCGCGGCATCGAGACGCGCACCTTCTTCATCCCGATGCACTGCCAGCCAGTTTATTTCGATCAATACCGGGGCCAGCGCTTCCCCGTCGCGGAAGACCTGTGCCGGCGCGGCTTCTACCTGCCCAGCGCGTCCAGCCTGACACGAGCCGAAATCGAACGGGTGGTGCGGGCGA